>CAZKOY010000027.1:0-43215 GCA_964554495.1 uncultured Myxococcales bacterium | reverse complement strand
TCGCCATACAATCTCGGGGCGCTTCAGAGTCCAATTTCGGCTGAAGCTACACAGGCAGCTCTCCGATGCTCCGCGCGGGCCGGCCAGCTACGAACGGCTGCTTCCCGACGACGTCGCGGCCATCAAGACGTTTGCGCTGCAGCATCCGTGTGTCGGCTATCGGAAGCTCTCGTACATGATGCTGGACCAGGACATCGTCGCTGCGAGCGAGAGCGCGGTGTATCGCGTGCTGCGCGAGGCGGACTTGCTGAGTCGGTGGAAGCGGTCGTCGCGGTCACCCGGCGTATACTCGTTCACGCCGACGGCGCCGAATCAGCAGTGGCACAGCGACGTGATGTACGTCTGGGTTGGCTGTCGGCACTACTTCCTACTGTCGTTTATCGACGCGTACAGCCGCTACATCGGGCATCATCGCCTGCTGACCGAGCTGAACGGTCGCACCGTCGCTGTCGAGCTAGAAGCCGCGCTCTCCCGCTGCGGCGCCGCCAAGCCGCGCATCATGCACGACCACGGCAGTGAGTACTGCAACAGCGAGCTCCGCGCCGTCGTCAAAGCCCACGACCTGCTCGACATCCGCACGCGCGTTCGCCATCCCGAATCCAACGGCATCGTCGAGCGCTTCAACGGCACCGTCCGACGCGAAAGCGAGGACTACTACGGCGACCACTACCTCGCCGCCGAGCGCACGGTGTCGCGCCTTCTCGACGACTACAACAACATCCGCCTGCACGCCGCGCTGGGCTACCTAGAACCGCGCGAAATGCACGTTGGGAACCCCGAACGCCGACGAGAGGCCTGCCGACAGAAACTAGACCGAGCTCGTGAAAACAGACGAACGAACAACCGCAGCCAGATGGCTGCCTAACCAAGCTCGGCCATACAATCTCTGACTGACCAAAAGGTCCAACTTGCGCTGAAGCACAACAGGCACTCTGGCTGCGCTTCAGCACGGGCTATTTTGCTGCGGGCTCGATATATGGGCAATTCCGTGGCTGGCCTGCGGTCGGTGACGGTGCTCCAGGCAAGCAGAACTTCGGGATTGGGACACCAAACTTATCGCGTTCCAGCGGTGCACCGCTACCGTCTTTATTGAAGCCTGCCTGCAAATCATACTCGCAGACACAAAGCTTCTTGCAGCAGAAATTCTCTTCACCAGGAACAACGGACGCAACAGCACACACATACCGCGGGCATCGGGACTTATCTGCATTTCCGCAGTCGTCGTCAGAGTTGCATTCCGCTGTGCAGACGGAAAGCTCACTTGTAGAGTGACTATTGTCTGCGGGGGCTGCCGCCGACTTCGGGGTGATCATGCACAGTCTTGATGGGCAGTCTGGAGCCGGGTTTACGAAAGTAACCCCATTCTTTACCATCGCGCTTGGATTAAGACAGATGCGTCCAATCTGATTATCGGCACAACCGACTGCAGTTAGGACGAATCCAAGCATGGCGGAGCAGAATGTAGACCAAGCGGTGACGCGGCGCTTCATTGCAATTAGGTCCTCCGACCTCGCTGAGGGAGAGAAGATTCGGTCATGGTACACGGCTACCGAAGCAAGTCAAGCATCTCATTTAGACAGAGCGTGTGACGTCGCTGGTACTCCCTGGTGCATGTTCCTGGTCCAACGGGTGACGAGTGACTGGGCTGACGAAGGTAGGAGATGTAAGCCGGGTGCCGGTTGAGAACTTGCGGCGGCGCACGAGCTAGTATCTCGCCAAGACATAGCTGACTCCTACCTCAGTTCGTGTGGTTGTTGAGCGCCGTGTGTTGAATTCGTTGGCCAGGCGCATGTCCTCACCTAGCGGGAGCCGGCTGCGCAGCCGTTCGTTCGCCTTCCCGTCGATCGGACGCAGAAACGGAGATGCCTTGACACCAGACGTAAGCGCTCCGTATAATCGCGACGCTTGGTTACCGGCAGGTTTTCACAGACGAACAACCGTCCACTACATGGCGTGCGTCAAGCTGTTTCTCGACGGCGGACCTGCGCTTTTGTGTACTCAATCGCTCGATCGCCCGAAACGGTTTGACAACAGGGGTTACCGCATGAACCGTCACCTCAAGAACACTGTCGCGACCATCGCAACGTGCGTGGCGCTCACATCACCCTCGCTCGCAGCAAAGAAGAAAAGCAAGGATGCTGGTGAGGCTTCCAATGCGCAGGCGGGTCAGTCGGCCGCAACATCTTCGGGTGGGCAGGCGCAGACTGCCGCTCCGACCGTTGAGTCCAGTGCCCCACCTTCGAAGACGCTGGAGAGAGCGCTGAAACTCTACGATAGTGAAGACTACTATACATCGTCGATTGAGCTGAACAAAGTTGTCGAGCGTCAGTCGGGGGACGATGAAGGTAATGTACAGCGTGCCGAGTTCTTTATGGGGAAAACGCTGTTCAACCTCAAATTCTACTCTGCCTCGCTGGGGTACTTTACCCGGATCGTGGACAAGGGACCAGCGCATCGCTACTATCAAAAAACCTTGCAGTGGCTCGCTTCACTATCGCGGTTCCTTCCAGAGTCGGCTGGTGTTCTAGAGAAGATCGGTAAGTACAATCGTCAGGACTTAGAGCAGCCCGCTCTGGAGCCTGTTCGCAATGAACTTTACTATCTACTGGGGCGTTTCCACTACAACAAGGGCAACTTCAAGGACGCACTTGAGCTCTTCGGTCTCGTGCCTGATGGCAGTGAGTTCTATGCCCGCGCCAAATTCCTGGACGGAATTATCCATGTTCGTGACAACAAAGGCAAAGAAGCTGCTGAGTCCTTTAAGCAAATCCTTCGCCGGGCAAAGGATAACCCTGACAAAGCTACGGCTGAATTCGAAGACCTAGCCAATCTTTCCTTGGCTCGAGTGTTCTACGCGACGAAGCAGTTCCCGCTTGCCGTCAAGTACTTCGACAAAATCCCCTCCGAATCTCCCGAATGGTTGGCCTCACTCTTTGAGTCATCCTGGGCCTACTATCAGACAGATGATGACTCAAAGGCGTTAGGGAATATTCATACACTGAATGCTCCCTTCTTCGAAAACGAGTTTTTCCCAGAATCAGTAATCCTACGAGCTGTGCTGTTCTTCCAACGCTGTAACTATGAGCGGGCGATGGAGGCGGTAGTCGAGTTCAATCAGACTTATCCGCAACTCCGAGAAGAAATACTGGCCCTGCTGCGCAAGCATCCTGAGAACGCCGAGTTCTACAACTACGTGAAGCAGATTCGTCGCGGCGAGGCTGGCCTTGGCGAACGTGTTCAGCGCGCGGCGGAAGGCGCGTTGCAGGATCGCACGCTTGCTAAGACACTGGACTATGTCGAAGAGCTAGACCGCGAACTGAGGCAGGTTGATCGCGCCGATCCTAGCTGGAAGTCAACGGCGATAGCGGGCGCTGTTCTGCAGGACCTGACGTTGCAGAAGTCGATTGCGGAAAACGAGGCCGGTAACCTTGCCCGAAAGCGCTTGGAGCGTCTCGCCGGCGAAATTCAGGAACTGATTAAGCAAGCCATCAAAGTAGAGTACGAAACACTGCAAGGACAAAAAGGCGTGCTTGAAGCCAATATCCGAGGTGAGCAAGCGGCTATTAGCGGCACTGCCAAGAAGGTTGTCAACCTATCCTCGGATGACGAGCATGTGTACTGGCGATTCGACGGCGAATACTGGAAGGATGAGCTGGGTTACTATCGCTTCCGCGTCGTAAATCGCTGCGAGCAGTCCAAGGGCGGCAGCGCCCCCTAGTAACACCCCTAATCGAGCGAGCGTGAGACGTTATGTTCAACACCCGACAGACAGGCTTCCTGAGCGGAATCCTTGCGGTCTCTCTGGTATTCGGATCCGTAGCGCCGGCAGCGGCGGCTGGCAAGTTCACGAAAAAGGAAGAGGCGGTCGTTGCAACGCAGACCGCCTTGACCAAGCCAGTGCCAAAGGCCGACAAAGACAAGAAGAAGCCTGATCTGACGGCGAATGACGTCTTTTCGGGACAGGGCGACCAACTGAAGGCCGTCACCGATAGCCAGATCAAAGTCCTACAACGCCTAATTGATATTACCAATGAGAGCGATCCAGAAAAACCGGATCTGCTATACCGAATGGCAGAGTTGTATGCGGAACAGACCCGCTATTACAACTTCCGTGCTCGCGACCTAGACGAGAAAATTTTTGACGCTCGCCAGCAAGGAAAGCCGGACAAGATCGCTCAGCTAGAGGCTCAGCAGAAGGACTTCGAAAAGAAAGAGAAAGACTGGCTGCTGGGAGCCGTTAAGAAATATCTAGAAGTTGCTAACGGCCCTAAATATCAGAACTATCCTAAAATGGATCAGGTTCTGTTTTACCTTGCATATCTGCTTACGCAGGTAAAAAAGGAAGATCAGGCGCGAGTCTTCTTTAAACGCCTGATCAAGGACTACCCGCAATCGCCTTATCTCCCGCACGCATACCTTTCCTTCGGTGAGTATTTCTTCGAGAACCGCGACTTAGAGAACGCGCTCAAGTTCTACGAGAAAGTACTCCAGTACACAGATAGCCCAGTCTATGGTTATGCTATGTACAAGAAGGGGTGGGTGTATTTTAACCTAACCGACTTCAAACAAGCTCTTGCGACGTTTATCGACGTCATCAACTTTGCCACCAATCCCAAGAAGGGTGACAAGAAAAAGAGCGATGCGCAGCTAGCGAAAGAGGCCAAGAAAGACCTCGTGCGCACCTACGCGCAGATTGGTACGCCGGACAAAGCGTGGCCTTTCTTTCAAAAGTACGGCAAAGACTATGCTCCCGTAATGATGGAGCAACTAGCCGATCTATATAATTCGCAAGGCAAGTTTGCCGACAGCATTGCGGCATATCGGCAAATTATCGAGCTGGCTGTCAAGAAGAAAGCGTTTCCAGAGAATGGCAAGCTCTGCAATTGGCAGACAGAAATTCTCAAGAACACGCTTTCTATGACTGGTTCACGCGCGGTCCCTGAGACTGTCAAGGAACTACAGCGTCTCTCTGCCGTCTACGAGCAGTTTGCCGAGCGCAAAGATGTCAAGAAAGAGTCGCTTGATGAGTGCCGCGATAACACCGCTGGCATGCTAAGAGAGTTGGCGACTGTTTGGCACAAAGAAGCGCAGAAAACTAGTGTGATGGAAACGTATGCGAATGCTGCTGATCTATATCAGGAGTATATCCGACGTTTCCCGAAGGAGAAGGACAGCTATCTGATGCACTATTGGTATGCTGAACTTCTCTTCAAGTTGGGCTCGATGGAAAATAAGACTGCAAGCAAGTATTATTGCGATGCAGCACCCATCTATACCGACGTGGTCAAGATGGATCCAAAGGGGGCAAAGCTCAAGGATGCCGCGTATGCAGCGGTTATCTCGTGGAAGAATTGCCTCGACATCTCTGACGAAGGCCAAGACGCGGCGGCAGAAGTAAAGGAGCAACTGCGCCAGAAGCGAGAAGCTCGGAACAAGGCAAAGCAGGAGAAGGACAAGGGCAAGGAAGAGGAGATCTTCACCGCAAAGCCTATCCCCGAGAAGCAGCAGAAGATGCTCGAAGCATTCGATACCTACGTTCAGTACGTACCAGACGCGCCCGAATTGCCAACCATCAAGTATCGACGTGCGCGCGTCTACTACGAGTACAATCATCTGGACAAGGCCATCCCCTTGTTCAAGGACTTGGCTGAGAACTATCCAAAGAGTGAGCTCGCTCTGTACTCCGCGAACTTGCTGCTGGACAGCATTGCCATCAAGATCAACTTCGACAAAGAGAAGGCTGATGAATACGTGACAATGATGGAGCAGCAGGTTGATAAGTTTCAGGGAATGCCTGACCTGACCAAGGACAAGGATTTCGACGAGACTCTGAAGAAGATAAAGGCGAGTCTGCTGCGCAAGCGAATCGAGGTTGTCGAAAACAAGGGAGACCATCGGCAAGCCGCGAAGCTGTATTTGCAGCTTGCAGAACGTTATCCTGATGACCCGAAGATCGCCGAGATCTACTACAACGCTGCTATTAACTTTGAACGTGCTCGTCTGATCGGTCTAGCAATTCAAGCACGCGAGAAACTGATCAGTATGAAGCCGGACGATCCGCTCGCCAAGAAGGCGATCTATCGCGTTGGCCAGAACTTCCAGTTCATCGCTGCATATGAAGTTGCGGCAGAGAAGTACGAGACCTTTGCGAATCGATTCCCCGGTGAGTTGGCCAAAGCCGACGAGAAAGATCCGACGAAGAAGGTCGATGCTGCTACCGCGTTGTACACCGCAACCTTCTTCCGTCGCGGCTTGGGCCAACCAGACAAGTCAATTGAGGACGCCAACCTGTTCATCAAGAACTATGGCGGACGTAAAGAGTATCAAGACCAGGCCGCAGGCGTCTTTTTTGACATCGCGCAGATCTACGAGCAGCGGAAGGACTACCAGAAGCTAAAGCAGCACTTGGCGGACTACCTGAAGAACTGGGCAAGTAAGGGTGGAATCGACCGTCAAGTCATTGCTGAGGTGAAGCTGGCGGAGATCGCGTGGCGTGAGTCTTGTCCCGCACCCAATGGCGGCGTAAATGGCGCATGCATCGATATCAAGCGTGAGCGCGCAACGTCTGCGACGGCTCTTGCCGCCAAAGCGGCGGCGGCGGCAAAGACCAAGAAGCTCAAGCAGAAAGGGCCCCTAAAGCTGGGCCAGTGTGGGCCTGAGACAAAGTCAAAGATTACGATCTTTGAGCGACGTGCAGCGCAGGTAAAGGAGGCGATGACCCACTTCGACAAGGCACTGGCCCTATGGAAGAACGGTGAAGCTACCAAGGCTGTGCCAAAGGGTGATGATGCCGGGGCTCGTGACGCGCGTATCGCTGTCATGACCTATCACGCAGCAGAGGCCCTAATGGCGAAGGGGGATCAAGCCTATGAGCAGTTGCTGAACATGAAGGTTCCGACGGGCCTAAGTTTCGATCCAAAGCGCAAGAAGGAAAATGAAGCCGCTCTCAAGAAATTCAAGACGTGGATCGAACAGAAGGGCAAGAAGCTAGCGGATACCCAGAAGGTCTACCAGAACGTTATCCAGTTCAAGAACGCACACTGGGCGATTGCCGCCGCTGCGCGTATCGGACAGCTATTCCAGGACTTCGCGAACGGGCTATACACGACGGAAGTACCCACGCCACCGCCACCACCACCTGGTGTTGAGCGTGACGAATGGGGCCAGATGTTCCGCGACGCCTACTGCGACCAAATGTCTGATACTGCAGAGCCCTTGGATCTAAAGGCCGTGGAAGGCTTGTCGACATGCCTCAACAAGTCGACAGAGCTCAACTGGTTCAATGAGTGGTCGAAGCTCTGTGAGACAGAGCTAAACCAGATCAAGCCCTCAGAGTTCCCGCTGGCGGCCGAGATTCGCGCACAGCCTGGGTACTCTGGCATCACCCTCGATGTGGCTCCGGTTATTACCGGTAGCCCGGAGAAGTAACCGTCAATGCGTGCGATCGTGGGAGACGCAGTCATGGGTATTGGGATGGAGACCAAGAACAACAACCGCCGAGCCAAGCTGGCAAGTGGCGTCGTTGCACTGACGTTCGTTGCGGCTTCTGCGCATGCTGCCGGAACCGCAGCCCAGGCTCCGGCAGCGACGCCAGCCGCCGCCCCGTCTGCACCCGCCAAGAACGAGAAAAAGGGGGCGCTGGATGAGGTTGCAGAGCAGTACAAGCAGGCCCGCGCGCCAAAGAAAGATCAGGTCGGCCTAACCGTACTGAGCCCGGACGAATGCAAGTCAATCGCCAAGGATTTCATCCGTGCTGGGGAGAAGGACAAGCGCGAGGCGGACGGCATATTCAGCGCGGGCGTCGTCTATGATCAGTGCGGTCTAGAGAAAGAGGCAGAGGGCTACTACAAGCAGGCGCTGGGCAAGAATCCGAAGCTGCAGCCGGCGATGAACAACCTAGGTGTCCTATACCAGCGCGCTGGACAGACACCGGCTGCCCTGCAGCAATTTGAGGCGGCTATCAAGGTTAATCCAACAAGCCCGCAGGCAGTCCAAGCATATAATAATCGCGGAGCTTTACTTTTCGACAAGGCCAAACAGACCAACAACAAGGCTGGTTATGACGAGGCCATTGGTTCGATTCGACGCGCGCTTGCGTTGGATGCGGAATCGATGGCGGCATATCAGCTGTTGGCTCAAATCTATTACCATACGGCCGAGTCAGACCGCGCGAAGCTAAAGCTGGCGCAGCTCGTTTGTGACGAGGCAAAGAAAATAGATCAGAACTACGCTCCAATCTATAACACCTTGGGCTTGATCAAGCTCCGCAGCAAGGATGTGACTGGAGCGCTCACTGAGTTCCGCAAAGCGGTCTCTATTGACCCAGGATTGACTGAAGCGCAGCTGAACGTAGCTGCAATCAGTCTATCCTCCCGCAACTACAAGCAAGCAGAGGATGCCTTCCAGGCGGTCCTTAAGAAACTGCCTTCCCATGTTGAGTCGACGATTGGTATGGGTGTCGCTCTTCGCGGGCAGCGCAAGAACGATGAGGCTGAGAACTGGTACAAGAAGGTCCTGCAAATCGATGCAAAATACTGCGGGGCATTGTACAATCTGGGCCTGATTTTTCAGGACTATAAATCCGGTAGTCCTGATGAGCTAAACAAAGGCAAAGATTACTACAATAAGTATATCGCATGCGAGCGTGGCGACAAAGAACATGTTGATGATGCTCGCCGCCGTATCAAGGATATTGACGATACGTTCAAGGCCCTCGAAGAAGCCAAGAAGCTGGAAGAAGAGCTGAAGAAGCAGATGGCCGAGATGGAACGTATGCAGAAGCAGCAAGAAGAGCAGATGAAGAAGTTCGAGGAGCAGCAGAAACAACAGCAGGGTGGCGGAGCGCCCCCAGCAGCGGGTGGCGCCCCTGCGCCTGCCGCTGGAGGAACACCGCCTCCGGCCGAAGCAAAACCCGCGGAGCCAAAGAAGTAGGGGTTGCTTGGCTAGCGCGCGGAACCGCGCTGTATCAAACTAGATCATGACCGCACAGCGGTTAGGAGGATGGCGATGCGAAAGACCACAATAGCTCTGGCTGTGCTGACACTGGTTGGGCTTGGCTCGGCAGAGGCGCAGGAACAGCAGGGCGGCGCTGCAGCGGGTGCCGCTCCTGCCGCGGGCGCCGCGGCTGGTGGTGTGCAGTACAAGCAGAAGACTGTCTATGACTTCGACGATGATACCGTCGAAGGCGACTTGGTCCGCCCCGATGGTGAAATGATCGACAGCACCAAGAGGGCCAAGCACTCGTCGCTGATCAAGATCCGTGAGCACTTCATTCCCGAGATGCTGAAGGCTGTCGAGAGCCTCTAGCTCATCCCCGCACGACGTTTCCTGCCTATCCTGCAAGAGCCGCGAATCAGCAAGCAGCCAAATGGGCCCTGTGAGGCCCACGGCCGACCAGGTAGGAAACCTAGCTGTCCGATTTAGTATTCTTGCTCTCAGCGACGATGCTGCGATCTTGGCCCGCTGATGCCAAGTCATCTCGCAGGTCCTTTCTTGCCGACGCCACTACTTCGTTGAGCCCTACACGAGGCAGGGAGGCCCTTTTTTCCAGCGCGGCCATTTGCCGCCCGTTCTTGCTCGCCGATCCGGTGCTTGGCGGAACGGTTGAGAGCGCCTCGTGATCACGACCACGAAGCGAGGCCGCGTCCTCGGAGTGTGTGTGCGCTAGACACTGCGCAGATAGCGCAGCAATTCTGGGGTCACTCGTTCGCGGAGCTCTTCGTGCTGGTCCATTCGTTCGAGCGCTCGCATGAGGGCTCGTTCTGCGCCGCTTGGGGTGTTTCGTTCAAAGAATTGCACCACCTCGCTGCGATGCTGTGCGGTCAAACGACCGACTGCTTCGACAACGCGCGACAGCCCCATGTCACCGACGCGCTCACGGAGAAAATCCCAGCGATCCCGGAAGAAGCGCCATGCGGCATCTTGCGAGTGACGGTAGGCCAGGAGTTGGCCAAGAACCTGCGCCAAGGCCTCCTGTGGAATCGCACCTTCCTCGACGAGGGCCAGCGTGCGTTCAGGCAAACCAGCGCGTCGGAACACAGGAAGCGTGTGCAGGTAGCGCGAGACCTCTTGCGGGGTACGTCCGGCCTGCTTGCGATCAAGGAAGGTGCGGACCCAGCGATCGAAGTCCGCTTCATCGCCAAACTTGGCGGCTACGGCGACGAAGACACCGGCCAAGTTTGGATCGACGGCCACCGGATCCTGCTGTTCGATGCTGCTATATCGCTTGGCTGCGACGATGACGTCTTCTACGCGAGCCAAGCTGCCCAGTACGCTAATCAGTAGGGCGCGTCGCTGGACATCGTTCTGTGATTCGCCGGGGCGGGGCTCGAAGCCAAGATCTCTGAGCTGGGTTTCCAGCAACCTAGCTACAAGCTGGCGCAGCCTGAGGCGTGCCTCGCGATCCCCTGCGTCTTTGGTTATCAAGTCGAGCATGTCGAGTCGCTCGACGACGGCTCGCAGGACATTGTGCTCTCGCACCGGAGCAAGGGCGCGCAGGACATCGATAAAGGCACTTACGCCGCTGCGTGCGCTGCGCACGAGCGCCCACTGGTCTTCCAGCAGGCCCACTTGCTCAACTGGGCCCAGCTTGGGCAGCCCGTTCTTCAGCAAGGCCGCCAGCGCTTTTTCGCCAAACTGCAGACGGTAGAAGCCGATGTCATCGGCGTTGGCGTACAGCCAGCGGACCGTGCCGGTACAGGGCAGCGTTTCCTGCTGTTCTGCCTGATCCAAGATGAACCGGTGCTCACGCACGCCGCTCTCGTCTTCGTATCGGACGACCACGGGCACGTTCCACACTTGGGCCGTCGGCGTTGCCTTGGGATCCGAAAAGAAGCGCCGCTGTCGGAGCTGCAGACGTGGCGAGCCTGACTCGGCAGCGAAGTCGACCCAGATCAGCGGGAAGCCGGGCTGCTCGACCCAGCTTTTCATCAGTGCGCCCACCGGCTGGCCCGACGCTGTTTCGAGTGCCCGCCACAGGTCCGCACCGGCCGCGTTGCGCCACTGAAATTCTTTCATGTACGCGCGCAGGCCGGTTCGGAAGCTCTCCTCGCCCAGGAAGTTTTCGAGCATGCGCATTACCGCACAGCCCTTTTGGTACGTGATGCTGTCGAACATCTCCAGCGCCTCTTCCGGCGTGGCGACGGCGGTATAGATCGGGTGCGTGCTTTGAAGCGCGTCGTCGAACAGCGCGCGGCTCTTGTCCTCGGCCGAGTCATCCCAGATGCGATAGCTTGGCACGTTGGCGTGGACCGCTTTGTGCGCCATCCACTCGGCGAACGCCTCGTTGAGCCACAGGTCGTCCCACCAGCGCATGGTCACCAGATTGCCGAACCACATGTGCGCCATCTCGTGAGCGACGACGCGGGCGATGACTTTTTCCTGACGCCAGGACGCGGACTTGGGATCCATCAGCAGCAAGTTCTGACGGAACAGGACCAAGCCGATGTTTTCCATCGCGCCCGCGTCGAAGCCTGGCACTGCCACCTGATCGTACTTGGCGAACGGATACGCGAAGTCAAAGTAGTGCTCGTACCAAGGCAAGAGCTTCGTCGCCAAGTCCTGCGCAAACGCCGTCTGCCCGCCTTTTCCGCGCGGAGCGTAGACGCGCAGCGGCACGTCACCAACCTTGGCTTCGGGGCTGCTCTCGAAGTCGCCGATCGCGACCGCGGCCAGATAGCTCGACACCGGCTGCGTCGGCTTAAACGAGACCACCTGTTCAAGCGAGCCGTCGGACGCTTTCTGTTCGCTGCGCCGATCTTCTGGGCCATTGCTGAGCGCGGTGAGGTTGGGGGCCGTGTGCAGGGTCCACTTCAGCACAGCCTTGAACTCTGGCTCGTCGAAGCAGGGGAAGATGGCGCGGGCATCGGTGGCCTCGCACTGCGTGCAGACAGCTCGATGTACTCCATCGGTGGCTAGGTAAATGCCGTGCATGCTGGGCGCCAGCTTGCCGGCAAAGCGAACCATAATCTCGACGGTCCCACTGGGCAGTGGATCCGTGGTGCTCAGCATCGCGGTTTCTTGTTCTGGCTGCACCGCGATCAGCGCCTTGTGGGTTTGCCCCTGCGCCGTAATGGTCGCTTCATGCAGCACAAGCTCGCGCGAGTGCAGCACGATCGAGTGAGTCGCCTGCTCGACGGTGGCAAAGATGCGAACCGAGCCAAAAAAGTCGCTGCGGCTGGGGTCGCTGGTCAGGTCGATGTCATATTTCGTCGGGCGAACGTTCGTAGACAGACGGAAAGCGCGCTTGCTCATGAGCCCGGTAGCCTAGTCGCAGCGGCTGACAGCGGCAAAAAGAAAATACTTGCTCGGCTGCGTCGGCTCGGCGAGCTTCGCCGCTGGCGCTTGGCTGTCGTCGCGCCGTGATGCCTGTATCGCCGCGAGGAAATGCCATGTACTTCCATCACGTGTATCCCACCGCCGTCCCCGTGCTGAAACAGCGTCGCAGCCGTCTGCAGCACGCTCTTTCGGGTGTGCCCGCAGTCGTCTCTGCGGGGGCTCCGCCGTCTCGTAACTATCCGGCGAACCTGTACGAGTTCCGTGCCAGCAGTCACTTTCTGTACTTGGTGGGCATTCCCCTCGTCGACGCTGTGCTGGTCTTGGCCGATGGTCGAGCCGAGCTTTTTGTGCCGCCCATGGCTCCCGATGATCCGCTGTGGCACGGCGAGCAGCCTGGGTTCGACGAGATTCAAGCCGTCACAGGCGTCGACAGCGTGCGTGTGCTGCCTGAGCTGCCGGCGCACCTGGCCAAGCTAGGACCTGCAGGTCGTCTGCCCGTCGTCGCGGCCGCACAGCGGACTGCGGCCGATGAGCAGCTCATCGATGCCATCCTGGCCTTGCGCTTGTGCCACGACGACTTCGCCCTGCATGAGCTGCGCCGGGCTGCCGCCGTGACCACCCGTGCGCACGCGGCCGGGCGCCAAGCGGCGCGCAGCGGGGCTTCTGTGGCCAGCGTTCGGGCGGCCATGGAACAGCCGATTCTAGAGGCGGACTTCACGACCGCCTACAGCAGCATTGTCACGGTGCGCGGTGAAGTGCTGCACAACTTTGCACGCTCGGGGAGCTGCCAGGCTGGCGATCTTCTGCTGGCCGATGTCGGGGCCGAAAGCGACAGCGGCTGGGCCAGCGACGTGACTCGCACCTGGCCAGTCAGTGGCCAGCTGAGCCCGAGTCAGCAAGCGATGTACGAGCTCGTCTTGGCCGCGCAAAAGGCCGCGATTGCGACGGTGCGGCCGGGCGTTCGCTATCGCGATGTTCACTTGACGGCGTGCCGCGTTCTTGCCGCCGGTCTGCGCGACGAAGGCCTGCTGAGCGGCGAGGTCGACAGCCTCGTCGAGCGCGGTGCGCATGCACTGTTTTTCCCGCACGGCGTCGGCCACCTTCTGGGTCTAGATGTCCACGACATGGAGGACTTCGGCGATCGCGCGGGCTATGCTCCCGGACGCAGCCGATCGTCGCAGTTTGGCCTGTGCTACCTGCGCCTTGACCGCGATCTGGCCCCTGGCATGGCGGTCACCATCGAGCCGGGCCTTTATTTCGTGCCGGCCATCTTGAACAGCGAGGCGCTGGCCGCGCCCTTCCGCGACGTCCTGCGCCGCGACGCCTTGCCACGGTTTGCCGACGTACGGGGTATTCGCATCGAAGACGACGTCTTGGTCACTGCGTCGGGCCACGAGGTCCTGACATCAGCCATCCCGAAAGAAGTCGCCGACATTCGCTGGTAAGCCCGTTGCCTGCCGGCTGGTGATGTGGTTAAGGTCATCTGAACATCCTTACAGGTGTTCAGAGAAGGACTTCGACCGATGCCGCTGTCCGCGTTTCACCCGCTGGTCCGTTCCTGGTTCACCCGTCGTTTTGGTCAACCGACGCTGCCGCAGACGCGCGCCTGGCCCGAGATCTGCGCGGGGCGCGATGTCCTGGTGTCTGCTCCGACGGGAAGCGGCAAGACCCTGGCGGCGTTTTTGGCCAGCCTGGATGCTCTGTTTCGTCGGGGGCTATCGGGGACGCTGCCTGATCTGACGGCGGTGCTGTATGTCTCGCCGCTCAAGGCGCTGTCGAGCGACGTCCGCAAGAACTTGCAGCAGCCGCTGTCTGAGCTGGAAGCCGAGGCCGATTCACAAGGCTTGCTGTTACCGCAGATCCTCGTTGGGCTGCGCACAGGCGACACCGCTCCGCACGAGCGACAGGCCATGGCGCGTCGTCCGCCGCATATCTTGGTGACGACGCCCGAGTCCCTGTACCTGTGCCTGACGGCAGAAAAAATGCGCAATGGCTTGCGCGCCGTGCGCACTGTCATCCTCGACGAAGTACACGCCATGCTGCCCGACAAGCGCGGCGCCCACCTGTCGCTGTCTCTGGAGCGCTTGGACGCTCTGTGCCGTGAGCACGGCCAGCCCGCACCGCAGCGCATCGGCTTGTCTGCGACGGTTCACCCCATCGCCGAGGTGGCGCGCTTTCTGGTCGGCGCGGGTCGCGTCCGGTCACCGCAGAGCCCCGCCGATGACCCGGATGGCACCGCCGACTGCGTCATCGTCGACGGTCGGCCTGATACAAGGCGCGAGCTAGACCTGCGCGTCTGCCTGCCGCAGCAGCCGCTGTCGTCGATCTGCAGCAACGAGCAGTGGCAAGACGTCCACGATCAGGTCGCCGACTTGATTCGCAATCACCAGACGACGCTGGTCTTCGTCAGCACCCGGCGGATGTGTGAGCGGACCGCACATACCTTGGCCGAGCGCTTGGGCCCCGATGCGGTGATGGCTCACCACGGCAGCCTGTCGCGAGGCATGCGGCAGCGCGTCGAGGAGCGCCTAAAGCGCGGAGAGCTGAAAGCCGTCGTCGCCACCGCTTCGCTAGAGCTGGGCATCGACATCGGCGCCATTGATCTCGTCTGTCAGATCGGCTCGCCGCGGGCGATCTCGACGTTTTTGCAGCGGATCGGTCGCGCCAACCACCGTCCCGGTCCCGACGCTGTGCCACGGGCCCGCCTGTTCGCCATGACCCGCGACGAGCTTGTTGAGTGCGCGGCCTTGGTCCGGGCGGCGCGAGCCGGCGAGCTGGATCGGCAGGTTGTGCCCGTCGCTCCACAAGATGTCATCGCACAGCAGATCGTCGCCATCTGCGCCGCCGCGGGACCCGAAGGGGTCGACGAGAGCGAGCTTTTGACCCTGATCCGACGGGCCTGGCCGTTTCGCACGCTCTCGGATGCGGATTACACGGCGCTCTTGCTCTTGCTGAGCGAAGGCGTGGCCACGCGACGCGGCCGACCGACGGCCCATATCCACTGGGACCGCGTCAACCATCGCTTGCGTGGACGACGCGGCGCTCGCCTGTTTGCGACGCAGAACGGCGGCACCATCCCCGAGCCCAACGACTTTGAAGTCGTGCTCGAAGGGGATGAGATCGTCGTCGGACGGCTGGACGAAGAGTTCGTTGTCGAGAGCAGCCCGGGCGATATCTTTTTGCTCGGCTCGACGGCATGGCGCCTGCGCGGAGTCCGTGGTGGCCGGGCCTATGTCGCCGACGCCAACGGCGCAACGCCTACCGTGCCATTTTGGGCCGGCGAAGCGCCTGGGCGGACGTTTGAGCTGTCGCGCGCCGTGTCGCGGCTACGCAGCGAGATCCAGGCATCCCTGCGTGGTGAGTCGGACCAGGCCTCCGTCGCGAGCCCGACGCCAGCGCTTGGGCCGGTGCAGCCTTGGCTATTCGCGGTACCGATGACCGCTGCGCCGCCGCTCGGCCCCGACGCGAACCCTGGCGAGCCCGCTGTAGATCCGACGCTGCGACAGCGCTTGATCGACGAGTGCGGCGTTCCTTCGGATGGCGCCGTGCAGATCATCGAATACCTGCGCGCCGGTATTGCCGCGCTGGGACAGTTGCCCACGCAAAAGACACTGATCGCCGAGCGCTTTTTCGACGAGGGAGGCGGCATGCAGCTGGTGCTGCACATGCCGTTCGGGGCACGTCAAAACCGCGCGTTTGGTCTTGCCCTGCGCAAGCGCTTCTGTCGCGCGTTCAACTTCGAACTGCAAGCCGCCGCGACGGATGAAGGCATCTTGTTGTCGCTGGGTGAGACGCACAGCTTTCCGCTAGAGACGGTCTGGCAGTTCCTGCGCAGCGACAGCGTGCGACACGTGCTTTCGCAAGCGGTGCTCGGTGCGCCGATTTTTCAGCCGCACTTTCGCCATGTCTCGACGCGGGCGCTGAGCCTGCCTCGTCGGCGCGGAGGCAAAAAGCTGCCACCGCCGATCGTGCGCGTGATGACCGAAGATCTGTTGGGCGCTGTGTTTCCCCATGCCGCGGCCTGCCCCGAGAATCTGCCCGGCGGCGACATCGAGATCCCCAATCATCCGCTGGTCAGCGAGACCCTTCGCGAGTGCCTGCAAGAGGTCATGGACATCGAGCGCTTGGAAGCGCTCTTGCGTGACATCGAGTCTGGCGCCATCGCCGTCTCAGCGGCCGATACCGCGGAGCCATCGCCGCTGAGCCTGCAGCTGATTCACGCCGCTCCGTACGCGTTTCTCGACGATACGCCGTTTGAAGAGCGCCGCACGCGAGCGGTTAAGACTCGGCCGGGAGCGCTGTCTGCCGAAGACGTGCTGGCTCATGCTCCTGAAAACGGGCTCGACCCCCAGGCGGTCTCGGCGGTGCGAGAGCAGGCCTGGCCGCGGATGCGCGACCCTGACGAGCTCCATGATGCTCTGCTGACGCTTTACTACCTGCCCCAGGCGCAGCTTTCGTCCTGCGCGGATCTGGCGCGGCCGCTTCTGGCTGGACGTCGCGCGACGCTTTTGCGCTGTGGTCCGCTTTCGGCGCTGGTCGCTAGCGAGCGAGTGGCCGCGGTTCGCCGGTTGTTTTCGACGCTGCACCAAGAATCCGCCACCGCCTATCCCGACCCGGTCTTCGACCCAGAGCCTCCTGCACTCTCTGAGCTGCGCATGGATCTCTCGGAAGTCGGAGCGGATGAGTACGTCACCGTCGAGATCGTCCGTGGCTGGCTGGCTGTGACCGGCCCATGGCAGGTGCGGGGGCTGGCCGCGACGCTGCATCTGCCCGTCGAGCGCGTGCTGGCTGCGCTCTTGCGCCTGGAATCAGAAGGCATGGCCATGCGTGGCCGTTTTCTGCCGGATCACGATGCCGCGCTGCAGCCGGTTAGCACGGGCGGCGAGGCTGCAAACGAGAGCCTGCAGTTCTGTGATCGTCGCCTGCTCGCACAGATTCATCGTCACACGCGAAAGCGCTTGGCGCGGGAATACACGCCTGCCACCGCCGCGCAGTATTGGCAGCTCTTGGCGCGCTGGCAGCATGCCTGGCCCGGAACGCAGCTTGTGGGGCCGAGCGGCTTGCTGCGCGTCATCGAACAGCTACAGGGCTACATTCTTTCGGCGGCAGCCTGGGAAGAGTCCGTCTTGCCGCAGCGTCTGCGTAGCTACAGCACGACGTGGCTCGACGAGCTGTGCTTGTCAGGCGAAGTGGCGTGGGGGCGGCTGCGTCCAGCGCAGGGCGAAGGCCGCTTTTCGCGCGTGACGCCGCTGTCACTCTGGCGACGGAGCGACGCCGAGTGGCTGGTACCGGCTCGCCCCTGGCAAGCCGCAGCCAGCGCTGAAGGAGGAGGCCAGCTTGGCGCCCCGGCCGGGCTGTCGGCGATCGCGGAAGCAGCGTGGGGCGCGCTGTTTCGTCGCGGAGCGCGCTTTTTGACCGAGCTCTCGCGCGACATCGACAAGCCAGCGCAGGAAGTTTTGGATGCGCTGGGTGAGCTAGCGGCCGCGGGCCTGGTAACTGCCGACGGTGCGGCTGGCCTTCGTCTGCTGGTTACGCATCTTAACCTAAAGAGCGCACGGATGGCCGCTGGCGCGTCGCTGGGCGCAGGGCGCTGGTCCTTGCTGGAAGGCTCGGCCCCCATCGCGCAGCGCAGCGGCCCCGGCTGGCGCGGTGTCGAGGCGGTCTTGGGATCCGAGGCGGACTGGGAAAATCCCGCCATCTTGGAGTCGTGGGCCAGCCTGTACCTGAACCGCTACGGCATCCTGGTGCGTGAGCTTGTGCTGCGCGAGCCGTGCGGGCCGCCGCTGTCGGTGCTGTCGCGGCTGCTGCGCCGCATGGAAGCGCGTGGCCTGGTGCGCAGCGGTTATTTTGTGGCGGGCTTTTCGGGAGAGCAGTTCGCGACGCCCGAGGCGCTAGAGGGCTTGAAGCTGATCCAGAAGCAGCCCCTTCAGCCGAGCGCTCCCGTCGAGATCGCGATCAGTGCGGCCGATCCACTGAACTTGACGGGCGTGTTGTTTCCCGGTGCGCGGGTGCCGGTTTCTTCTTCCGCACGCGTGTTGTTTCGCAATGGCGAGCCCACCGGGATGATCTCGGGCGCGGGCGGAGAGAGCCCGCAGATCACGTCGCTGAGCCAGCCTTCCTCTGCGAAGCTATAGAACCCCTCGCCAGCCACGATGACGTGATCGAGAAGCGGAATGCCGAGTAGGCGACCTGACTGCACAAGCTGAAGCGTCAACATGCGATCCGCTTCGCTGGGCCGACAGTCACCGCTGGGGTGGTTATGCACGACTAGGGCGCCGGCCATCCCTTCGCGCAGCAGCGGTCGGAAGACATCGGCTGGGCTGACTTGTACGCGATCGACCTGGCCCAGCGCGGCGACGTGGCGACAGCGAATTCGGTTGCGAGCATCTAGGCCAAAGACGTGGACGGACTCTTGCTCGGCCTGGCTTAGCTCGGGCCTAAGAAGCGTCGCGACGTCGGCGGCGGAGCGAACACAGAGCCCATTGAGCGGCTCATGGACAAGCGCCCGCCGGCCTAGTTCCAGAGCCGCTTTGAGCTGACAGGCCCGCGCTGGCCCGACGCCACGTTTGCGCTGCAGATCGCCGAGCCCAACTCGCCGCAGACCGGGCGGCCCGCCGACCATATCCAGCAGATCGCGAGCCAAGCGCAGCGTGCCGCCTGAGCCAAAGACTAGAGCCAAAAGCTCGTCGTCATTGAGCTGTTCTGCACCCAAAAAGGTCAGGCGTTCGCGCGGGCGCTCGTGAAGTGGCCGCTGAGCGAAGAGAGCAGACTCGGCGGTCTTCCGCCGCGCGGACGGATCGCGACATGTGACAGCGGCTTGTCTCTTTTCTTGCTCGGTCATCTGCGGTACTTCGTGAGCGCATGCAGAAGCGAGCGCTGCGCGGATCATCATGGGGGCTCCGATGGAGTGCCCTTGCGGCTTTGAGCCTGGGCGGCTGCGAGGGTCTGGCTAATGCCGCCGCTGCTGCGGGCGAGGTGTTTGTCCCGGCTGGTGAGTTTGTCTATGGCGATAGCCAGGGCGAAGAGGACGAGCGTCCGACTCGGCGCATGGTCCTGCCTGCCTTTTGGATCGATCGCACTGAGGTCACGGCGGCTGCCTATGCGGCCTGTGTTGCGGCTCGTACCTGTCGGGTCGCGGCGAGCCCGGCACAGGATGGACGGCTGCCGGTGGTGGGCATAGGCTTCCACGATGCTGCTGCCTACTGCGCCTTTGTTGGCAAGCGTTTGCCGACAGAGTTTGAGTGGGAAAAGGCGGCGCGCGGAAGCGATGCCCGAGTGTACCCGTGGGGCAATGAGCTGAGCTGTGAGCGGGGCAACTTTGGCAACTTCGCTGGCGATGGTCGCTGTGCCGAGGACGGCGCTCCGGGGCGCCCGGTTCCTGTGGGCAGCTTTCCATCCGGGGCGTCGCCATACGGGGTCCTGGATATGGCCGGCAACGTTGCCGAGTGGGTCGAGGGGCGAGCAGGCGCCACTGCGGCGCGCATCCTCGGCATCAGCGAGGGAGATCTGCGAGTGTTGCGCGGCGGTGGCTGCTGTTCGATCTTGGGTCTGCCGCGTGCCAGCAACCGCATGGCCTTGCCCGCGGGGTACCGCGATGTCGACATCGGCTTTCGCTGCGCCCGTACACATGGAAGCCAGGGGCCTGCCAGTCGCCGTGGGGCGACCGGAGCTCAGATAGAATCCGGCGCGACGGCGGCATCGTCTGCTGCCGCACGTCCATAGCGGATATGTGCCTGCCTGCCTCTGCTCTTGACGGCGACGGGCGATACCGGCGATAACGAGCGCAGACACAAGATTGAGAGACTGAGTGCCCATGTTGCCGCACGAGATCTGTCGCCAGCTTGGCGAGGTTCGCTTCAAAGAAATGTTCATGTCGCTCAATGCCGCGGCGATGAAGCAGTCGATGCTGGAAGGCGGCTTGTCAGCCATTCGTACGGCTGCGCAGGTCAGTATCCGCAAGCGCAACGAAGAGTGGGCCAAGCGCCTGTGGGCGAGCGTGGCTTCGGACAAGCCGTCCCCCTGCAAGCTGTTCTTGTTTGAGTGGCTGCGGCAGACCAAGACAGACCTCCTTACAGCCTTTCTTGACTCGATCTCGGTGCCCCATCAGAAGGGCCTCACCGATGCGGACTTCATGAAGGATGTGCCGGAAGAGCGCTTGCTCGAAGCAGCCAAGGCGCTCTTGGCGCATCCCAAGTACGACCGCCGTGATGTGGCGGCGTACCTGCTGTTCCTGGACTACAGCAATGAGACCGAGCGCTTTGCTTCGCTGGACCTAGGCAAGCAGCTGAGCTGAAGCTGCCGCGCGCTGTGCGCTCGCCTTCCGCCAAGCATGCCTGCAATTGAGCACCTAGGCTCTAATTGATCACGGCCCTTGGCTGCGTTCGTACTCTGTAAGACAATCGCCACGTTGCTTGCTCTCTGCCTGGAACCCGCCATGCCCAGACGAAACCTTCAGCGGCTGCAGCGCCTTCTGGTGATGCTCTGCTTGTTCGCGGGCGACGCTGTGCGGGCTGAGCCGCTGGGCGATTCGCGAACCCCCGAGGAGCTGGGTTCGGCCTCGCGGATCTTGTTGCTGCGCCAGCAGCTTTCGGATCAGCTGCACGCTTCGGCGTTTCGCAAGGTTCGTGTCGGCGTTTCGATCATCAACACACAAGACGGCAGCGAGCTCTATAGCCAGAACGCCGATGCGTCGTTCAATCCGGCTTCGAACGCAAAGATCCTAACGACGGGGGCGGCGCTGGCGACGTTGGGATCGGACTTTCGCTATCGCACGGTCTTGCTGGCACCAAAGCCGGCGGGGGCCAGCGTCGCGCCAGATGGTGTGCTGCGCGGCGATGTCTTTCTGCAGGGCAGCGGCGATCCAACGCTGCGACCGGAAGGCCTGATCGAGCTTGTTCGTCAGCTGCGCAACGCAGGTGTCGAGCGCATCGAGGGCCAGGTGCGCCTGGACAGCCAGATGCGCGACATGGGTGCGCTGACCACGGAAGCGCGGCCAGCCAGCCATGGCTCGGGTGCCCTGCTTCTGAATCGCGATCGCATCACCGTGCATGTGTCTCCGACGAGTGTTGGCCAGCGCGCTAGCGCTTGGGTGCAGCCGCGCTCGCCTTATTTCGTTGTGCAGAGCCTGGCCAAGACGGTCAAAGGGAAGCGCTCGCGGCTTAGTATCGACGTGGCCAAGCGCGATGGGCAGTTTGTCGTCACGCTGCGCGGTCGCATTGGAAGCCGCAGCGGCACGGCCAAGGTCCGTCGTCGATTGGGAGGCAGCACCGGCTGGGCCGAGGTCACTCTGGCGCAGGCGCTTGCCGACTTTGGCATCACGGTAACGGGCGGCGTTCATGTGGGCGAGCCGCCCGCCGGGCCGCTCGCCGTCGTCGCGGAACATCAGTCAGAGCCTCTGTCGAAGATCTGCCACACGGTGAACAAAGACAGCGACAACTACATCGCGGACATTGTGTTCAAGACGCTGGGGGCGGCTCGTTTTGGCTTGCCGGGTACGCTGGAAAAAGGCGCGCGAGCGGTGTCGGAATGGGTCGCTGAGCAGGGCCTGAGTCCCGAGCGAGTGCATCTGATCAATGGCTCGGGCCTGACGCATTCCAACCGGCTGCGTCCGGGGGATCTGGGCCTGCTCTTGAACCGGCTGTACCACCAGATGGACGTCGGGCCCGAGTTCCTGCAGTCGCTGGCAGTCGGCGGGATCGATGGCACGATCCATCATCGCTTTCATGGCAGCTCCGTCGGACAAGTGCGGGCCAAGACCGGCACTCTGTTTGGTGTATCTGTGCTTTCGGGGTACGTGGGCGATCGTCCTGGTGTGCTGGTGTTTTGCATTTTTGTGCAGGGCTTCCGTGGGCGCCGCTTGGAGTCGATCCGTCACGCCCAAGCGCGCATTGTCGAGACGCTGCTGCGGTATGTGCGCGATGGGCGCTCGGGGGATGTGCCGGCTAGGCCGACGCTGCCGCTCATCGAACCAGAAAAGCAGGGTCCTGAGCGTTTGCCGATAGAGCCAAGTCCCATCGAAGGCGAAGACGACGAAGCCTGATCAAGCGGTGGCACGGACACGTTGTCGAGACGAAGTGCGCGCCGGCTGAGAAGGTGCAGTCGGTCAAACTGGTGACCGTCGATGATCTCAGCGGCCAGCGCGAGGTAACAGGCCTCGCGCAGACTGGCACAGACACGACGTCGGCTGCGCCTCTGGCGGGCATTCTGGATTCGCCAGCGTCGATGGGCTCGCTCGCCCTGCGCGACTCTGCAGCGGGCCGTGCGGCGCAGGACATGGGGATCATCGAGTCCGTGACTCCGCAGCCATGGCTCGACGGTGAGCTGCAGATGAAGCAGCAAGCGCTCGCGTTCGCGCTGCAGTCCCTGGGTCAATACGGGGTTGTCTTGCACGGCATCGATCAGAGCATCCAGCTCATTAACGAGCTGCGTAGAGATTCGCTGGGGAGTCATGCCGAACCGACATTGCACGACGCATGCCTGTCCGGTGTTCAGGAATTTCCGACGAGAAAATCGGCATGTGGGCTGCCGTGTCCAGCACTCGGACGAGAGTGTCCGAAGCTCGGACAGAGTGCGGACGACAACCGGACAGGAGGCGGTCGAGTGGCATGCTTCGCAGAACCGTCGGAACCGCGCAGCAAAAGGCCGCAGATCAGACGGGCCACAGTCACGAGGCAGGCGGCGGGGCTGTGATAGGATAGAAAAATCACTGTGGCCGATAAGTACCCGCGAGAATTCGGTCGCTACACACTGCTTGCTCCCTTGGCGCAGGGGGGGATGGGCGCTCTGTATCTGGCCAGTGCTGGTGAGCGTGGGCTGGAGCGACTTTGCGTGATCAAGACCGTGCTGCCGCATCTGGCAGACCCGGAGTATGTCGCGCGTTTTCGTGACGAGGCCAAGGTGGTCGTGCGCTTGTCGCATGGCAACATCGTGCCGGTCTTTGACGCCAGCGTGGTCGAGGGCGAGCTGTATCTGGCCATGGACTACGTCGAGGGCAAGGACCTGCGCGCCGTCTGGAATCGCTGCGCGAAAAAGGGCATCGCCTTTCCCATCGATGTCGCGGTGCATATCGCGCGTGAGCTAGCCCGCGGCCTGCATTACGCGCACACCTTCGGCGATCTGAAGCTGGTCCATCGCGACGTCTCGCCGCCCAATGTGCTGATTTCGTTCTCGGGTGAGGTCAAGCTAACGGACTTTGGCTTGGCAAGCTCGATTCTCAAGGTCGAGCGCACGGCGGCCGGGATCATCTACGGCAAGGTCTCGTATATGTCGCCAGAGCAGGCGCGCGGCGATGCGATCGATGGACGAACGGATGTCTATGCTGCTGGCATCATCCTGTGGGAACTTCTGACCGGCCGGCAGCTATTTCCGCAGCATGCCAGCGATGGCTCAGAGCTGATTGAGCGCGTACGCAGCCCAGTTATCGATCCGCCGTCCTTGCGGGCACCGCGCGTGCCGTCGGCGCTTGATCAAATTGTGCTCAAGGCTCTGGCCAAGGACGTAAGCCAGCGCTACGCGACGGGAGAGCAGTTCCGCGCCGACCTGACGGCGTTTATGGCCAGCAACAAAGACTATGTGGCCACGGACGCGGCGCGCGTCGCGGCGTTCATGCAAGAGCTGTTCGATGAAGACATCGCGCGCGAGCGGGGCCAGCGACGTGAGCTTCTTGAGCACGCTCCCGAACGGCTGGCTGCTCTGCGGGCGCAGCGTCAAGCAGACTATGAGGCCGCGCTGCAGGTGCAGCAGCGCAAGGACGAGATTCTTGATGCGATCCGTCGCCCTTCCCAGGACGCGATCGCGCCAGCCAGCAACAGCCGCTTGCGCGAAGGCGAAATTCCCGACGCTGTACGCGAGCAGCTTGCGGCGTACGACACCGGCAAGATGCTTGGCACGACGATCGAGCGCTGGAGGATCTTGCGCAAGATCGGCGAAGGCGGAATGGGCCGAGTCTTCGAGGCAGAGCACAAAGAGATCGGCCGCAAGGTCGCGATCAAGATCCTGAATCCCGTCTATTCGCGCATGCCCGAGGTTGTCGCCCGCTTCCGCATGGAGGCGCGAGCAGCCTCGCAGATCAACCACCCGAACATCATCGAAGTAACCGACAGCGGCACGACGGTCGACGGATCGTTCTACTTCGTGATGGAGCTTCTAGATGGCGTTGATGTCGCCGAGCGCCTAAAGCGTGACCGCAGCCTGCCGATCGTCGAGTCGCTAGAGATCGCGCAGCAAGTGGCCGAGGCACTGTCGGCGGCGCACCAGAACAACATCATTCACAGAGACCTGAAGCCCGAGAACGTCTTTCTGATCAACCACGAGGGAAACTCTCACTTCGTCAAGGTGCTCGACTTCGGCGTCGCCAAGTCGCTGCAAGAAGAAAAGGTTCGCCTGACCACGCCGGGCATGGCGATGGGCACGCCTGAGTACATGGCTCCTGAGCAGGCTGCGGGGCGTGACAGCGATGGGCGCGCTGACGTCTATTCGCTGGGCGCCATCCTGTACGAGATGCTGTCGGGCACGAAGCCAATTACCGGCCGCAACTTGATGGAGGTTCTGACGCGCAAGGCGACGGAAGATCCAGTGCCGCTATCGTCGCTGCGTCCCGATGTGTCAGCGCGCGTGGCGGCCTTGGTGACGCGTATGTTGGCCCGCTCGCCGGATGGGCGACCGCAGACGATGGAAGTCGTCGCTGCTGAGCTTGTCGCCTGCATGGACGAGATTCGTCGCGGCGTTGCTGCCCCCGCGCTGGCTGTGCTCACGCGTCCAGATACCGTCAGCGAGTCCGTCGGTGCCAAGTTTCCAACT
Source organism: uncultured Myxococcales bacterium (assembly GCA_964554495.1). Classification (GTDB taxonomy): domain Bacteria; phylum Myxococcota_A; class Polyangia; order Palsa-1104; family JAEUJZ01; genus JAEUJZ01. The sequence continues at coordinate 18,141 of CAZKOY010000027.1, read as the reverse complement.
GCGCGTCGCAATCGCGCGCTGGTTGGCTGGATCGCGGTCAGCGGTGGGATTCTGGGTGTTGTCGTCGGTGCGTACTTCGCGTTCATTCCGCCACGACCTGGTCCGTCGCGGCCTGTGACTCCACCACCGGGCACCGGCAGTGCAGGCACGACGCAAAATACGGGGGCCGGCACGAGCGGGACGGCGACCCCTGGCTCTAGCGGGGCCAACGTGGCTGCGTCCTCGGGCAACACCGCGTCGGGCAACAGCACTGGAAATACAGACACACCACCGACGGGGAATAAAGGCGGCAGTAGCGCGGCCGGGGGCAACAAAGGTACGCCGTCCAAGCCATCGAAAAACCCCGGCGAGGATCGGCCGGGCACGGATACGCCTTCGCCGGGAAGCTCCAGCAAGCCGGGCGGCAGCAAAGGCGGCTTGGGAAACTTGGCGATGCCTCCGTCGATCGATCGGCCCGTAGCGATCAGCAAGATCGAAGACGGGCGCTTGGCGCTGAACATGAACAAGAACGAGGTGGCCTTTAACCTCTGCTACACCGCCGCAGGCAACCCGCAGGTGCGCGGCCTGGCCTTGGCATGCATGGGCGAAGCAGAGCTTGCCCGCGGTCGCCCGACCGAGGCCATCAAATGGGGCAAGCGTGCGCTCAAAGAGAAACCCGGTACGTCCGTCTACATCCTGCTTGGCAACGCCTATCGCAAAGCCGGAAGCTGCAAAGATGCCCGCGTGTACTACAGCAAGGTGCTAAACGGCGCCGACAGCAACAACCCCGAGGCGCTGCGGGGTCTTGAGCAGTGCAAAGACAAAGACAAAGAATAGATCTGGCGCCTTCCCCTTCCCGGCCTTACTAAAAGCTGAACGAGGTTTCCGACATTGGGACTTAGCGACTTGTTCTCACGGGAAGGCCGTGCCCGCCGCGGCTTGCAGAAGACGATTCAGCGAGCCAGCGATAAGCACGCGCAGTCTATGGATCGCTGGAAGGCGCTTGAGCAGCTTCGCGACGACGGTAGTGAAGAGGCCATGGTGGGGCTGCTGCGGCGCTTCAGCTTCAACTACGACAAGACCATCGAAGACGAGCAGGAAAAAGAGTGGGTCTTCGAGACGCTGTCGGCCATGGGGGCCAAGGTTCTGCCGGCGCTGCGCACGTACATGCGCGAGACCGAGACCCTGGCCTGGCCGCTCAAGATCCTGGAACGAGTCAGCCAAGGCGAGACGTTTCTTGAGACGCTGCGCAAGCTGTGCGAGTGGAACGATAACAGCTATGTGCGCGACCCCAGCAAGAAGATCCAGCTGGTGCATTTTCTGGGGGAACATCGTCGGGCCGAGATCGCTGCGATGATCGTTGCCTATCTGGAAGACGTCGACGAGGGCGTGCGTTTTAAGGCGGTCGAAGCGCTGCTGTTTCAGCTTGGCGGGGCTGTGGGCGAGGCTGGAAAAGCCGTGCGCGATGCGACGCTGGGTCCGCTGCTCGCGCTGCTCGGCAATCCGGCCGAAGAGTCGCGTCGCATCAAGGTGCGCATTGTCGAGGGCTTGGCCGAGCTGGGCCTGTCGCTCGCAGAGCATGCCGCCGCCGTCGAGAAGGCCATTGCCGAGCTGGGCATCGAAGCGAAGCTGGACCGCGAAAAACGGATCAAAGTTCCGGCGGCCAAGTGAACGGACCAACCTGCAAGGTCCTTGCTGCGGTCTGGATTCCATCCCTCCTGCTTATCCCCACGCATCCTGCGTTCCTTCCATCGCTCGTCTCCAGTAGACTGAGAGCTACGTCGTCGTCGCCGCCGTTTTAGGGTCAGGGCCGATCGGGGGCAAGAAAATGCCAGCGTCCGACGGATGCGGTGGTTGAAGGTGCTGCGACGAGCGCGTAGACTGCGTCTATGTTTGGGCTTGGGCCGACGGAACTCATCGTGATCCTTGTTCTGGCACTGCTGGTGCTGGGACCGCAGCGCATTCCCGAGGCTGCGAGTAGCTTAGGGAAAGCGATTCGCGGTTTTCGGCGGGCCACACGCGAGCTGCGCGATCAGATCGATATCGACGATGACGTGCGCCGACCGTTTGAAGATCTGCGCTCGGCGCTGCGCGATGAGCCACCGCCTCTGCCTCCACCTCAGACTCCGTCGACGGGCAGCGATGCGGTCGCTGCTGCAGGGGCGGTCGGTTCAGCGCTGGTGAAGCCTCCTGCTGAGCCTGTACTGAGCCAGGCCGCTGGCAGCGAAGGTGGCGCTGCCGTCGCGGGCGACGTGGGTCTTTCAAGTTCCGCCGCCCCGCCGATTGAACACGACGGCCATCGTCCCGCTCGCGGTGAGCCGCCGCTCGCTGAGCCACAAGCCCGTAGCGCCGCCGTCCCCAGCGCCCCCCCGATGGAAAGGGACGCTGCGGCAGCGGGCGACGGCAAGCCGGAGTCCGCACGATGAGTGACAGCCCGCCGCTGTTGCCCGCACACGACGAGAAGCGCATGCCGTTTCTCGAACACCTGGGCGAGCTACGCGATCGCGTGCGCAACAGCGCTTTTGCCGTGCTGTTCGCCGTCGTCGGCTGCTACATCTTCCGCGTTCGCATCTTCGCTTGGCTGGCCCTTCCTCTGGCATCCGCGTTTAAGCACGCCGAGTCGCTGGGGATCAAAGGCAAGGTCATCTACATCAGCCCGATGGAGCAGTTCATGGTCTATCTGAAGACTGCTCTGGTGGCGTCGATCTTTGTCGCCTCGCCGGCCATCTTCCATCAGCTATGGGCCTTCATTGCGCCGGGGCTGTACCCGCACGAGCGTCGCTGGGCGCTGCCGTTTGTGTTCTCAGCCGTGCTGCTGTTCGCCGGAGGAGGCCTGTTCTGTTACCACTTCGTCCTGCCGCCTGGATATGAGTTCTTCATGACCAGCGGTCGGCTCAGCCCCGACGAGCTAAAGCAGCTTGGCGAGGTTGCTGAGCTGTTTCTGCGCATCGAGCCGAACATCTCGATGGACGAATACTATGGCCTGACGCTGATGCTGCTTTTGGTCTTCGGTGTCGTCTTTGAGCTGCCACTGGTGTTGGCCGTCTTGGCGATGCTAGGCATCGTCTCGGCGGGCTCTCTGTGGCGCTGGAACCGCTACGCCATCTTGATGTTTGCCGTTGCTGGGGCGATCCTCACGCCCGGTGACTTGGTGGTGGGTCAGTTGGCGATGACGGGCTCGCTGACCGTGCTTTACAACTTGAGCATCGTCATCGCGTGGCTGGTACAGAGAAAGCGGAGAGATACCGATGAGGCTGGCGACGACCCCGCCGCTTCCGAGGCCCCTGATGCGTAGCCATCTGGTCGCCCGTCGTGGTTGCGCCGGCTGGTTGCGCAGTCTTGGCCTGGTATGTGTTTTTTTGTTGTTCGCGACGGTGCTGCACAGTGCTGCGCCGGCTTCCGAGGCTCCGACACCCCCAGCCGCAGCGCCTCGCGCCCAAGAAGATCGATGGGTGGCACTGCGGTTTGGCCGCTTGGTGGAAGCCAGCGGTCGCGTGATCCGCGATGCCATCATCGTCGTGCGCAACGATCGCATCTTCGCCGTCGGAGGGCCTGAGACAGCCATTCCGCCCAACGCCGCCTACGTCGATCTGAGCCGTCTAACCGCAATCCCTGGACTGATCGATGTTCATACGCACCTGACGTATTACTGGGACCAGCGCGATCCGATGCGGCCCTGGGAACAGCTAGTAAGTCGACTGCCCGCGATGAGCGTCTTTCTGGCGCAAGAGAACGCGCGCAAGACGCTCGAAGTCGGAGTCACCACCGTCCGCGATCTGGGCAGCTTCGAGCAGATGGATATCGCCATGCGTGATCTGATCCAGCGGGGCGCGATGCTGGGGCCGCGCATGCTGGTGTCGGGCTATGGCCTGCAGATCAGCGACGAGCTCCCCAAGCAGTCGCGCGCCACGTTAGAGAGCGGACGCGCCGATGGCCCCGCCGAAGTCATGCGCGTCGTCCGCCAGCAGATCGGGGCCGGAGCCGACTGGATCAAGATGTATGGCTCGACGGGAAGCGGCGACGATGTATCTGGCCACCAGACCTTTACGTATGAAGAGATGAAAGCCGCCGTCGACGCGGCACACAACCTGGGCCGCAAGATCGCCATCCATTCCTATGGGGCAAGCGGCGCTCGCGATGCCGTGCGAGCCGGCGCAGACAGCGTCGAGCATGCCGTGGATCTAGACGACGCCACGCTGCAAGAGATGGTGCGCCGCCGCGTCTATTACGTGCCTACGATCGATCACAATCGCTATTACATCGACAACGCCGCGGGCTTTGGCTACACGCCGGCTGCCGTCGAGCGCATGAAGAGCTTCCTTGCGCGCAACCTGCAGACGACGCGCCGCGCGCACCAGCTTGGCGTGCGAATCGCGATGGGCAGCGACGCCGTCATGACCATGTCTGGCCAGAATACGCGTGAGCTTGCCTGGTTCGTGCAAGCCGGGATGACGCCGCTTGCCGCCTTGGCCACCGCAACGACGCAGGCCGCAGCGCTGCTGGGCAAAGAAAAGATCCTGGGCAGCCTGGCCCCTGGCTATTTGGCCGATATTGTCGCGGTTGAGGGCGACCCGGTCACCGACGTGCGCTCGGTGATCTATGGCGTGCGCTGGGTCATGAAGGGGGGCATGGTGGTCGTGAGCCGCATCAGCGAGGAAAAGAATCAGCTGCGCATGGTTGACTGATGCAGTCGTTGGGGCATCCGCTGTCCTTCCGCATGCCCTGAGCCGAAGCGGGCAGCGCCCGCGGCCTGCGCCACGAGATGCACCGACAGCCCCGGTATTCGCAGAGAGGCGCGTGGTATAGTCAAAACCCGGCGGACTCCTTGCGATGACGATCATCTGTCCTCGGTGTGCTGCGCGGTTTTCAGTCGCTGGTACAAGCGGCATCACGTGCCCGGCCTGTGGGGCACGGCTGGCGCTGCGCGATGATCCATCTCGGCGGTCTTCGACACCGGCAACTACAGCGCGTCGTCCGCATGCCGCGGCGCCGATTATCGACTTGCCGGTTCCCAAGCGGGCGCTGACCGTCACGCTAGAGCCGCTGGTCAGCACAGCCCGTGTCTCGTCGAGCGTTCCAGGTGCCGCGCTTGGCAAGCGTCCCGCTGCGCGGTCGCAAGAGCGCTGGCGTTTGCGCCCAGAGCAGCTCGCTGATCTGCCAGAGCCCGTCGGTGAAACACCGCGGCTGGGGCGCAAAACTTCCCTTGTGCGCGGCGCACCTGCGGCCAAGTTGCCAGCACCGGCACCGGCTCCTGCCCCCGCTGTCGTCGAGCGTGCGCCTCCACGGATTCCCGTCACGCGGCCCGAGATCCCAGCCGGTCAGCCGGTCCGCGACGAGGAAGCGCTCGCGCGAGCGGCTGCAGGCGCGAGCCTCGCTATGGCAGCGGCGACCAAGCAAGAATTGCCGCCGGTTGTCTCAGCGCGGTCTGAAACACAGCCGCATTCGCCGATGGCAACGGACGTAGCACGCGGCAAAGAGCCCGCCGCTCGTTCGCCTGAACCAGCCCGGGTCGCCGTCGCGGCTCAACCCCTTGAGCCCGTCCAGCCTGTTGTCAGCGCAAGCCCGGCCCCAGTCGCGGTACCGGCCAGTGTCCCTGGGACGATCCGTGAAGCCCCGCCGCCGGGTCCGACGATGGCCGGGTCTGGTCAGGCCAAGGCGGTAGCTGCGCCTGAAAAGTCAGCGATCGAGCCACAAGCGAAACGACCCGAGGCCAGCGAGGCCCGAGGGAGCGATGGCATCCCGGCCGCGGCTCCGCCGCCCGCGACTGCTGACGACAAGCCCTTGCGCGTGAGCGATGCTGCGGGCCCTGGCACTAGCTCGGGAGATGCAGCGCCACCGGCTGACTCCGACGAGCCGGCTCGTTCTGACGAGAACCAAGCGCCACCAGACGTCGTCCCTCCTCCTGCGCTGCAGCTAGGCTGGGTGATCGCGGTTCTGCTCGGTCTTAGCGTATTGCTGATTGTGTGGATCTTGTACCGCGCCAGCATCGGACGTTAGCTGAGCGCAGGCGGGGCCGGGGTAAGCAGCCCAGCAGCGACTGCTTAGACCGGCACACGCCCGGCGCGACGGTTGACAGTCAGACGGGAATGGGGTTATAGGTCCGCGCCGACGTGCTGATTGTCCTCGATCATCAGGCGCTGCGAACGCTGTCCCCGGCGGAGCTTGGCGCCGCAAAGATGGTGCAAGCGTCGACCGCTTCATCGCCGACGCAGGCTGAAAAAAGCCCGCGACAGCGGCGGGTCGTCGTGATTGGCAACTTCGACGGTGTACACCGCGGGCACCAAGAGCTCTTCACCCAAGCACGGGCCCTTCTGCGCAGCCTGGCCCCGGATGGTCCCGAGGGGGCAGACGCGGGGCAGGTGGTGGCGCTGACCTTCTGGCCGCACCCCACGCGCGTGCTGGCCCCCGCTGTGGCTCCGCCGCTTATCACATCGCGCCAGCGCCGCCGTGAGCTGCTTGCCGACTGCGGGGTCGATGTCCTGATCGAGCAGCCGTTCGATCTGCGCTTCGCAGCGCTGTCCCCGACGCAGTTTGTGTCCGAGCTGCTGCAAGACAGCCTGCAGGCGGATGCGGTCTGTGTCGGCTATGACTTCAACTTTGGCAAGGGGCGCAGCGGCAATGCCGAGACCCTGGCCGCGCTGCTTTCCGACGTGGGTATTCGCGGGCTGGTGGTGCCGGCGTTTGCGGTGCCAGCGCTGGATGAAGTGGCCGCTGGTGCCGCACCCCTTCCCGAAAGCCCGACAACGATCTGTTCCTCGACGGGAATTCGCAAAGCCGTGCAAGGGGGAAAGCTTGCGCAGGCAGAGCGACTCTTGGGACGTCCCGTCGAGCTTGAAGGCGTGGTTGAGCACGGTGCAGCTCGCGGTCGCCAGCTGGGCTTTCCAACCGCCAACCTGCGGCCCGATGCCGAGCTGACGCCGGCCGTGGGAATCTATGCCGCCTGGGTCGAGATCTTGGGGCCCATGCCAGCGGAAGCAGTCTCGACTTCCGGGGCCAGAGCGCTGTTCTATCGGCCGGTTCTTGCCCGTCATCCAGCGGCGGTCAGCGTCGGTTATAATGCAACTTTCACTGCTCGCTCGACGGCCGCGCCAGCCGATGCGGCTTCGTCAGAGGGGGCAGCAGCGAGGGAATCTCACCGCGGGGGAGGTCAAGCAGCGACATGGCCGCAGCTCAGCATCGAAGCGCACGTGATACAGCCGGCCGGCGCAGCGTGGCTCGATCTGTATGGTCAGACGCTGCGCTTGACGCTGGTGGCTCGCCTGCGCGACGAAGAGCGCTTTGCGTCGGTCGATGCACTGCGCGCCCAGATCGCGGCCGATGTCGCTGCGACCCGGAAGCTCCTTGGGGTGACGGGCTAGGAGGCCACGGCGCATGACGCAGCACGACGGTCGCAGGGCTTCACAGCCGACCGCGGAAGCACCCGCCAGTCCTGCAGAGCAGGCCTTGCTTCCAGAGTCGATCAGCGCTCTTCCCGAGACATACGGCGTCGATGAAGTCGGCGTCTTGTGCAAGGACCCGTGGTGGTACTTCGTGTATTGGGAAGTGACGGATGCCGGTCTCCAGGCCGCCTGCGATCAGCTGGGCGTATCGCTGGATCAAGCGCGCTTGGTGCTTCGCGTGCTCGTTTCTGCCGGAGATCGTCGAGGCCGGGATCCGCGCGACATCCGCGATGTCCCAGTCGATCTGACGGCGCGGCACGGCCGGCGTTACTTGGAAGCGCCGCGCCAAAATGCCGTGTTTCGCGTCGCCATGGGCCTGCTTAGCGCCGAAGGACTGTTTGCGCCGATTGCGCACTCTCCGACGGTGCGAATGCCACCGCAGCAGCCGAGCAGCGAGACGTCGATCGAGTGGCTGCATGTCTCGCCCGGTCGTGGAGACGGCCGCCAGCGCGAGCGAATCGTCGCCGCCAGCCACGTCCACAGCGAGCGGCTTGCACCGCCCCGGGCGGCCGACGGCGAAAGCCATGGCAAGGGCGAAGATCGGCTGGCTGAGCGCCGCGGTGTGGGAGGCGCCAGCGAGCTTGTGCCCGCTCTTCCGCCCGATAGAACCCATGGCGCCGAGGCCAACCAGAGGCCGACCAGCGCCGAGGTTCGCCCAAAAAACAAGCGGGAGCCGTGATGCAGCCTACGCGACCAGCCGAGGACCAGCGAGACGCGGATGCCGGGGGCGACCTGGCCCTGGTGCTGCATGCCCACCTGCCGTTTGTGCGCCATCCCGAGCATGCGTACCACCTGGAAGAAAACTGGCTGTACGAGGCGCTGACGGCGACGTACCTGCCCTTGATTGAGGTCCTGGGCGACGTCCACAGCGAGCGACAGAAGGCCGCCGCCGATCCAGCCCGGCCGCTGCGCTTGACGCTGTCGCTGTCGCCGCCGCTTTGCACGATGCTGCGCGATCCGCTGCTTTTGTCTCGCTATCGCGCCTATGTCGATCGCCTGCTGCGGCTGGGCGATGAAGAGGTCGCGCGCAGCCTTGGCGATCCGGCGCTGCACAAGCTTGCGCGCTTCTATGTCGAGCGCTTCAGTCGCTTGGCGCAGCTTTTCCGTGAGATCGACGGCGATGTCCTTTCGGCGTTCGCCGTCCTTCAGGAAGCGGGCTGCCTGGACATCATCACCACCTGCGCCACCCATGGCTATCTGCCGGTCATTCGCGAGCCGGCGGCCCGTCGAGCGCAGATCGCCGTGGCGATTCGGGCCTATCGCGGCTGGTTTGGTCGCTATCCCCGCGGCCTGTGGCTGCCCGAGTGTGGCTATGCCGACGGGGTCGATGGGCTGTTGGCTGAGCATGACCTGCGGTACTTTTTCACCGACGCGCACGGCCTGCTGTACGCGCGCCCGCGGCCCCCGCTGGGTCTGCACGCGCCCATCTTTACGCCGGCTGGTGTGGCGGCGTTTGGCCGGGATCTAGAGTCCTCGCGCTCGGTCTGGTCGGCGACCGAGGGGTATCCCGCGGATGGGGTCTATCGTGATTTTTATCGCGATATCGGATTCGATCGACCGCTATCGGTGATAGCGCCCTATATTCATCCAGATGGTATCCGCGTAAATACCGGGTTTAAATATCATCGCGTGACGGGGCCGCGGGTCGATCTGGCCGATAAAGAGCTGTACGACCCGGACGTGGCGCAGGCGCGTGCCGACGAACACGCGCGGGACTTTGTACGCAAGCGTCGGCAGCAGCTTGTCTCGCTGAGCAAGCGGATGGAGCGGCGACCGATGGTGGTCTCGCCTTACGACGCCGAGCTGTTTGGCCACTGGTGGTTCGAAGGGCCGCTGTTTCTGCGTGGGGTGCTGCGCCGCTTGTGCGGGCTGGTTCGCGACGATGATCCTGGCGAAGCGGGCGCTGCCGCCGGGGACAGCGACGTTGCATTTTCCGGGATTCGCATGAATACCGCGACCGGCTATCTGGCCGAGTATCCCGTCAACGCCGTGTGCGAGCCGGCCCCGTCATCGTGGGGCGAGGGCGGCTATTCCGCGGTATGGGTCGACAGCGCCAATGACTGGATCTATCGCCACGTGCATCGCGCCGAGACCCAGCTTCACGAGCTAGCCAGCCGATACGCGGGGACCACGGATGATGTTCTGCGGCGGGCTTTGAATCAGCTCGCGCGCGAGCTGCTTTTGGCGCAGTCCTCGGACTGGGCGTTCATCCTGAAGACCGGCACCGCCGTCAAGTACGCGACCGAGCGACTGAAGAGCCACCTGGCGCGCTTTCAGCAGCTCGCGCGTCCGCTAGGTCAGCTCGGCGAGCCGAACGCAGCGACGGGATCAGCCCGCGGCGATGGGCCTGCCGCGCCGCCGGCCATCGATCTCGACGCGCTGGCCGAGCTAGAGCGGCACGACAACATCTTCCCCGACATCGATTTCCGTCTGTACGCCTAGCATCGCGTCCCTGAAGTTCGTGGGCATCCTGGGGGGCCAGGCCTGTGGAGGGCCTGGCGAGGGGCCCGCTCGTATCGCCCGCTGCGGGGAAGCCCTTCGCTGCTGCCTGTGGAAATCCGCTCCAAGCGCGGTCGGCGGCGTAATTTTTTCGGGATGATGACCGTATGGCAGGGGGGGATGGGCGCGGATTCCGTCGCTGTTCGATAGACATCCCACACCGTCTTCACGTAAAATCGTCGCGGGATATCAGCGTGTTTTGCCTCAAAGCAACGGGGTGCCCCTGCCACTGCGGAGCCTTCGATCAGCCTGCTAACTGACATGATCGGCGAGTACATCGGGAACTATCGCCTGACACGCCTGCTCGGCGAAGGCGGCATGGGCATGGTGTATCAAGCTGTCCATGATGGCGTCGGTGGCCAAGCGGCGATCAAGATCCTGCGTCCCGAGGTCGCGCAGAAGAAAGACGCGACGACGCGCCTGTTCAACGAAGCGCGAGCGGCGAACTCGATCCCGCACCCCGGCATCGTGCGCATCTTCGACTGCGGGTACACCAGCCAAGGCGTCGCCTACTTGGCGATGGAATACCTGGCTGGTGAGTCGCTGCGTTCTCGCATCGATCGCGAGCGCTCGCTGTCGGTGGCCGATGCGCTGCGCATCGCGCGCCAGATCGCGTCGGTGCTGCAGGCTGCACACTCGCGCCAGGTTGTGCATCGCGATCTCAAGCCCGACAACATCATGCTGGTGCCGGATCCCGAGCTTCCCGGTGGCGAGCGCGTGAAGCTGCTCGACTTTGGCGTCGCCAAGCTGGCCGAGACGCTGAATGCCGAGCCGATGCTGACGCGCAGCGACATGCTGATGGGCACGCCGACGTACATGGCGCCCGAGCAGTGCCGAGGGGCCAAGCATGTGACCGATCGCTCCGATGTCTATTCGCTGGGCGTGATCCTGTACCAGATGCTGGCCGGCAAACCGCCGTTTACCGGAGACACGGTGGGCGAGCTGATCGCCATGCACTTGGCAGACTCTGAACCGGCGCTGACCGAGATCGCCCCGCATGTCGATCCCGAGATCTGCGCGCTGGTTCACCTGATGCTTCGCAAGAAACCGGCGGAGCGTCCCAGCGTCGAAACCGTCGCGCTTGAGCTCAAGCGCCTGCTGATCTTGATCTCGCAGGCCGAGGGCATGTCGCCTGTGCAGGCTCGCCGCATGGTGTCTGAGACGGCCATTCCGCTCTTGCCGCTGCTTTCGCCCGAGGCACAGGCGCTCTTGCGGGGCAACACGGCGCCGCCGACGCTGGCTGGGGGGGACTCGGGGCCGACTCGCACACCGCAGCCAACGCCGCGCGCTGCCGTGGTTGGCGAGACGGCTGCTGCAAGTGACGCGAAGTCCAAAGCGGCGGGGGCCAGCCAGTCGACGATGGGGCGCATCTCGGCACTGCCGCAGCGCCAATCCAGCCGGACCAAACCATCGGCAGACGGTGCGGATCCCGCGCTGTCTTCGACATGGGATGGCGAAGCCTTCGGTCGCTTTCTGCCGCCCGGCATGGACCATCCGTCGGATGTCGCGGTTCATCCCTTGGCCGTGACCGATCGACGAATTGAAGCACCACCGGCTCCGGTATCTGCTTCGGCATCCGCTGCGGGGTCGGGTTCAGCCTTGGCCGCAGTATCGTCGTCGGCGCAGGCCTCGGGTTCGGCGTTGGCCCCGGCGTCGGCGCCGATTGATCCTGAAGCCACCCCACCGCTGGCCAGCGTGCCGCCCGCCAAGCTGACTTCAGCGGACACACCCAAGCGCGGAGAGCTTACGCCGGCAGGAGGCCCCAGTGCCGCTGCTGCGACGCAGGCTAGGCCCTCTGTGTCGAAGACGTCGTCTGTGCTTTCGTGGTCGTTGGGCGCGCTGCTGCTGGTCGGTGCGGCGGCTTTGGTCTGGTCGCTTGTGCGGTCGGATTCGTCGTTGCCAGGGACGGCTCTGTCTCTCGATATGGCTCCTGCTTCGCAGGGCGGCGGTGCGGCGCTCAAGCGGCCAAGCTCAGAAGATCTGGGCCGCCAAGCAAGGGACAAACCGTCGTCGCCGATCGCTGCTCCCGTCGTCGAGACGGGGCCCGATGCGGCGCTGGTGACCCGTCAGGATGCCGCGGTTTCTCCCGAGAGCCAGCCCGGCAAGCAAAAAGTCAGCGCGGCTGCGGACAGCAGCAGCAAGGCTGCGATCAGCAGTCCAGCCAGCGACAGCAAAAGCGACGCGAAAAAGGCAGCTCTTTCGGCGGATGCCAGCCAAGGCGCAGCCTGGTCAGCGCTGCGTGCCAAGCAGTACGCCGAGGCGCAGCGTCAGTCGCAGGGCTGTGTCGACAAGCAGCCGAACAACTATCGCTGCTGGTGGATGCTGGGCATCGCGGCCTGTCAGCAGGGCGACACAGGCCTTCCGGGGCAGGCCCGCGAGCGCTTGCTGTCGTTGGGCAGGGCGGCTCTCGCCAAAGAGGTCGACACAGCGTGTACCCGCAAGACCAGCGGCCAGGATGCCGAAGTCAGCTTAGGGTCGCTGCGCCTGCGCGACGACAAAGAAGAGTGGCTGAATACCGCAAGCGGCCTGTTCGAATCGGGGCGCTATCAGCAAGCACAGGCGCTGGCCGAAAAGAACGTGGCGCAGTCGCCCACCGACGCCTGGCTGATGATCGGTCGTACGGCCTGCGCGCTGGGCAATGAAGAAAAGGCCAACGACGCGCTTAACAAAGTAAAAGACCGCGGCGCGCGTGGAGATATCGTTTATTACTGTGTTGGCAAAGGATTCGCCTATAGTCTTTCCAGTGGCATATTGTCGAAGCGAACAAAATAGTAATCTATATTTTGATATATAAAAGCGGATTACGGCATTAAAAGCGCTCGTTGCAGGACAGAAACGAGGTCGCGTCGGGGGCATCAAGCCAGCAGCGCAGGATGGCGCGCCGCGCTTTTCCGACCTGACTTTGGCACTGCACAGAAAAGAAGGCGGCACGGCGCTCTTGCTCTTCGACGGGCAGCGCGGCGGGGCTGCGGTTGCTGACGACGACTCCGGCGTTGGGGGGAAGCTGCAGGCGCTGGCGATACGCGGCCTCGGCGAGCGGGCAGTCGTCGCTGCGCAGCGACTCTTTGGCAAGCTCGGCCGGCTGGCTGAGATCGCTTGTGGTCGTGGCGCAGCCCGCCAAAGCGCAGCCCAGCGCCACCCCAAAGGCCAGGCAACCCACGCTGTAGCGGATGGCTTGGAACGGCCGCAGTCCGACGGAGCGGCCAAGGCAGAACGAAAACGACGAGAGCAGAGCAGGCAAGCGAGGGCTTAGTTAGCAGGCTTTGCCGCAGCCTTGCAACCGGCGCCTTCCGGTCCGCCATCGGCGGCGATCAACTGACACAGCTTGGCCAGGGCCGCCTGCGCCTTTTCCGGCGACAGCGCGCCCTTTTCAAAGAAGTGAAGCTTCTTGTCCTTGCCGATGATCAGCACGACCGACTTGTTGTTGCAGTCGCCCAGGCCCCACTGATCGATCAGCAGGTGGCTGGGGTCGGTCAGGATGGTGACGCCGTACTTGTCGATCTTTTTGCGGACGATGCTGCGGATGATCCAGTCGGGCTTTAGCGGCGCGTCTTTCATGTTGGCGACGCCCATCGACTGAAAGTGGCTCTTGGGCAGGCCAGCGGCCTTGACCAGATCGGCGAAGGCGTCGTTCTGGTTGGCGACGTCGGGGTCGGTGTACATGATCAAGAGCACGCGCTCGCCAAAGCCGGGCAGGGTTGCAGGCTTGTTGCTGCCGTCGCGGACTTCCCCGTTTTTCAGCTCATCACCGACGGCGGCGGCGAAGGCGAGGGGGCTGTGGGTCAAGACCCCGCACAGCGAGAGCGCGAGGGCCGGAAAGCGAAGCAGGCTGACTAGGCGATGTAGTCCGTTTTGCACGTCGGTTACTCCTCTTGCGGATAAGCGAACAGGCTTGCACGTGGTCTGCAGTCAGGCATTAGACCCACCCCGAACGACAGAGTGGAGCCCGATTACATCAGCCGGTTTGGACCGCAAAAGCAACGAAAAATTCGACGAACAAAATCGCTGGTGCGTCCCCGCGGATCCCGCTGTCAGTCGAGCTTGAGGCGATAGCCAACGCCCGTCTCGGTGCGCAGGTAGCGCGGGCGCGTGGGATCGGCTTCAAGCTTGTGGCGAAGCTGTGCCATGTACACGCGCAGATAGTGGCTTTGATCGGCAAACTGCGGCCCCCACACCTGCACCAGAAGCTGCCTGTGGGTCACGACGCGGCCGGCGTACTGGAAGAGCAGCGTCAACAGCTTGTACTCGGTCGGGGTCAGGTGGACTTCGCTGCCGTCGCGGAAGACCTGTCGCAGCGACAAGTCGACGCGGACGCTGCCCAGCGCGAACTCAGGTGGCTGCGTCGCTTGGCCCGACTGCTGTGCGTGGCGCAGCGCAACCCGGATGCGCGCCAGAAGCTCACCGATGGAAAAGGGCTTGGTCAGGTAGTCATCGGCTCCGGCGTCCAGCGCGTGGATCTTATCGGACTCTTGCCCGCGTGCCGACAGCACGATGATCGGCGTGCGGCTCCACTCGCGCAGCCGACGCGTTACTTCGATGCCGTCTCCGTCGGGAAGCCCCAGATCCAAAAGAACGAGATCGGGGCTTACTGCGGCAAGCTGCGCCATGCCGTCTGCTGCGGTGCCCGCCTCGGTCAGGGCATAGCCATGGCTGGCCATCATTGAGCGCAGGAAGCCGCGCATCGATGGGTCGTCTTCGATCAGAAGGACACGACAGCGAGGACTGTTCATGCTGCACCTGCGTGGTCGGATGCCGCTTGCGAGCGATGCGTGGTGGGGCCGGCGCTGCCTTCGTTGGTTTCGTGGCTGCTCGGCGAGCGCTCATCCGGCGGCAGCCTGGGCGGGGTTCCTTCGAGCGGCAAGGTGAAGCGGAACAAGGCGCCGCCTTCGGGTCGGTTGTGCGCGTGAATCTGCCCGCCGTGCGCCTCGACGATGCCGCGGCAAATGGCCAGCCCAAGGCCCACGCCGCTGTCTTGTCGCGCCCGCGAGCCGCGGAAGAAGCGTTCGAACACGCGATCTTCACACGCAGCAGGCAGGCCCGGTCCGGTGTCTTTAACCTGCACCACCAGCGTGCCCGCTTCGATGCTGGCCGAGATGAAGATATCCGTGCCCGGAGGCGTGTGCTTCGATGCGTTCTCAAGCAGGTTGTAAAACACCTGCTCGATCAGCGTACCGTCGATGGGCACCAGCGGCAGGCTCGGCGGCAGCGCGACATGCACGGGATGGCGGGCCAGCAGTCGTTCCAGCCGTTCTAGCGCCGAGCCGATGACTTCTTCCAGCGTCATCCATTCCTTTTTCACCAGCAGGCCGCCGGACTGCAGGCGCGACATGTCGAGCAGGTTGCGCACCAAGCGGTTCAGGTGATCCGCTTCGTCGAAGATCATGGTCAGAAGCTCGCGCTGCTCGCCGCGGGGCAGCGGATGTTCGTCGTCGAGCAGCACGCTCGCCGAGCCGGCAATGGCACACAGCGGCGTCCGCAGATCGTGCGAGATCGAGCTCAAAAGCGCGCTGCGCAGCGCTTCTTTTTCGGCGCGCAGGGCCCGCTCGGCTTGACGCTTCACCTCGCCGGACAGACGGCTGATGACCAAGCCGACGATGAACATCACCGCGAACGTGAAGATGAAGCGCGTGTCGGCCACGCGAAAGGTGTAGTACGGCGGCACGAAGCAGAAGTCGAAGAGGGCCACCGACAGCGTCGACGCCAACAGCGCCGGGCCGCGGCCATAGCCAACCGACACCGCGATGATGCCCAGCAGATAGACCATGATGACTTCTGACAGCTCGAAGTGGCGGACCAGCGCGGCCCCGATCGCCGTCGCAAGCCCGACGATCGCAAAGACCGGAGCGTAGTTGGCAAGCAGCTTGAATGCAGCGCGCATCGACGGCTTCGTATCCCAGGCGGCGAAGGCGAGCAACCGGCTGGCGTTACAGCTCAATTTGCGCACCCATCTCGACGACACGATTGGGGGGAATGCCAAAGAACGACGTCGCGGTCTTGGCGTTGCGCGACAGGAACGAAAACAGCGCCTTGCGCCAGCGCGCCAAGCCCGACGAGCCCGTGATCAGCAAGGTCTCGCGACCCAGGAAGTAACTGGTGTTCGCATCCAGCGTGTGCAGGCCTGCCTCGCGACAGCAGCGCAGGATGTCCGGCACGTTCGGCGTCTGCATGAAGCCATAGTGGGCGATGACCTGGAAGAAGCCGCGGCCTAGCTCGCGCACGGCCACGCGGCGGCTCGCCGGGACCTCGGGCACGCGGTCGGTGACAACCGCCAGCAGCACCACCTGTTCGTGCAAGAGCTTGTTGTGCTTGATGTGATGCAACAAGACCACGGGCGCACCGTCGGGATTGCTGGTCATAAAGACCGCCGTGCCTGGGACCCGCGGCACCTTGCGCTCGTCGAGATCGCACAGGAACAGATCCATCGGCAGGATGGCGCTTTGCACGAACTTTTCCAGCGCGGCGCGGCCCGCCTTCCACGTCGTCATCAGCGCATAAAGAGCCGCGGCGATGGAAAGCGTAATCCAGCCGCCCGCGGCGATCTTGGCCGAGTTGGCCAAAAGAAACGCCACATCCAGGCTGAGAAACAGCGTCAGAAGCGCGCCGATCTTCCAGCGCGCCCAGCCCCAGCGCTCGTACGCCACGACGGCAAACAGGATGGATGTGATCGACATCGCGCCCGTCACCGCAATGCCATAGGCCGCGGCCAGGCCCGAGCTGCCTTCGTGTCGGAAAGCAAAGACCAAGGCCAGGCAGCCCGCGAGCAGGAACCAGTTGATCTCGGGGATATAGATCTGCCCCTCGGCGTGTCCCGAGGTGTGGATAATCGAGACGCGCGGCCAATAGCCAAGCTGCACCGCCTGTCGCGTCAGCGAGTACGAGCCCGAGATCAGCGCTTGCGAAGCGATGATCGCGGCGGCCGTGGCGATGCCGATCATCGGCAGCTGCAGCGCCTGCGGCACGACCTGAAAGAACGGGCTGAAGCTCGCTTTGTCGAAGTGCGAAAGCGACAGCGTGTACGCCCCCTGGCCAAAGTAGTTGAGCAGCAGCGCCGGAAACGCCACGGCGAACCAGGCCAGGCGGATCGGCCGTCGGCCAAAGTGCCCCATGTCGGCGTACAGCGCCTCGCCGCCTGTGATGCACAACACCACGGCCGACAGCGCAAAGAAGCCATGCATTTTATGTTGAATGAAGAATTGCAGCGCATAATAGGGGTTTACGGCCCACAGGATACGCGGATATTTTACAATCCACCAAAGGCCGATCAGCGCGATACTGGCGAACCAGATCAGCATGACCGGGCCAAACAGGGCGCCGACACGCTCGGTGCCGCGCTTTTGAAACAGGAACAACAGCACCAAGATGCCGGCGGTCAGCGGCGTGATGAAGTGCGTCATCGCCGGGAAGCGGACCTTAAGTCCCTCGACGGCGCCAAAGACCGAGATGACCGGTGTGATGGCGCCATCGCCATAAAGCAGCGCCGTGCCAAAC
Organism: uncultured Myxococcales bacterium; assembly: GCA_964554495.1. Taxonomy (GTDB): domain Bacteria; phylum Myxococcota_A; class Polyangia; order Palsa-1104; family JAEUJZ01; genus JAEUJZ01. Next base: position 736 of record CAZKOY010000027.1, on the reverse strand, counting down.
AAGGCCAAGAGCACCAGCACCATCCGCTTGCCGGGCTTTTTCCCGATGCTGCCGCGCGGGGCCAGCAGCGCCAGCAGCGACAAGATGCCGCCTTCGCCGTTGTTGTCGGCGCGCAGGATGAAGGTCAGGTACTTCAAGACGACGACCAAGAGCAGCGCCCAGAACACCAGCGACAAGATGCCCAAGACGTTTTCCGGGGTCGGCAGCACGCCGTGCTCGCCCGTAAAGCACTCGCGAATGGTGTAAAGCGGCGAGGTTCCGATGTCGCCATAGACGATGCCGAGCGCGCCCAGCGAGACCTTCAGCAGGTCGCGGGTGTTGCCGGGCTTAGGGGCGTGGGACGGCGCTCCGGTGCTGGGGGTGCGGGCGGACGGGGGTTCCGACGAAGAAACGGCGCTCACCGACGGTGTCGATCCGGCGGCAGAGGCATCCGGTGGATTCACAGCGTTCATAAGCGAGGAGAATAGACAAACAAACCCCGATTGCTTATGGCGGGAATCATTTTTTATACATTTTTTATGTCGTCTTTACACTTTCTTGACACGGCGATGATGACATCTTGATAAATGCGACTAATTGTCTATTAAATTATCGAGGAGTTGTATGTGGTTATCGCGAGCCCGCGACGTGGCGCCGGACAAGCGGCTGGATTGGGCCCGCAGCCGTTTTATGGGATGGCTTCTAGTGGCCGCCTTGGCTGCGCAGGCGACGCTGGGGGGGCGCAAGGCGCGGGCTG
>CAZKOY010000026.1:0-45730 GCA_964554495.1 uncultured Myxococcales bacterium | reverse complement strand
ACCGCCTGGGACCGGTCGAGCGACCGCCTGGGACCGGTCGAGCGACCGCCTGGGATGGGTCAGGCAGCACCATAGATAAGACCATAGACGTATAAAACGAGGCTTGTTGGGCGGCGAGGATACAGAAGAAGACGTATTGGGAGCGGCCGTGCGCCTCTGTTGGGCGGATGGGTGAGGGGCGGCTTGACACAAGCGGGCTGAGCAGAGTACGGCAGGCACCGCCATGACCCACGCCGCAAATGACAAGCCCATGCGCATCTATTTTGTTGGCTCGCACGCCACCGGCAAGACGACCATGACCCGCTGGGTCAGCCGACGCTATGGCCTGCCGATGATCACCGAGGTGGCTCGCGCTGTCCTCGCCGAGCTTGAGACCAACTTCGACACGCTGCGCACCGATATGGAGCGCGTCGGTGACTATCAGCGCCGCGTCTTCGAACGGCAGATCGCCATCGAGCGCATGCAGGACAAGGGCTTCGTCTCGGACCGCGCCTTCGACAACCTGGCCTATGCCGCCGAGCATGCGATGGTCCTGGGCGACATCATGGCGGAAGACAGCGGCGTCGAAGTGCGCAGCTATATGGAGTGGGTTTCGAACGGCCTGGTCTTCTTCGTTCGCCCCCACCGCTCGCTGCTCAAGGAAGACGGGGTGAGGGCGGGCGTCGATTGGGACTCGGTGGTGCGCATCGATGGCATGGTGAAGCTGCTCTTGGAACAGTTCCGCATCCGCTACCTGCCGATCGACACGCCGTCAATGCAAGAGCGCATCCGCGCCGTGGAGTTCGTGCTGTCGCGGCTGGGCATGGAACAACAGCAGCAGCTTCCCGTCGTCGATCACTATCTGCCGCCGCAGCGGGTCGTCACCCTGCTTAAGCGCTAGCCACGCCACGTTGGCTGGCGCGTCGCCGCCTGCGTGCCGCTGCGATTTGTTGCCATTTCATTTCACAGGGCGTGATCGCGCGTCAGTCTTGGTATCGTTCTTCGTATGTCTAGGCCGACGCGGACCGGGCGCCCCAGCCGTCCCGATCTTTCTTCCGGTTCGCCGCGAACTTCCGGTTCGCCGCGATCCGGCCGCGCCAGTCGCCCCGACATCAACACCGGGCCGCCCTCGCGCCGTCGCCTGCGCCGCTTGGCCCGGCTGAGCCGACTGCCGAGCACGCTGCCCGAAAAGATCGAAAAGCTCGAAGAGGGCATCGAGCGCGGCCTGAACACCGCCGCGGGTGTCTTGCGCGATCCTGTGGGCGCCGCGCAGAAGGTCATTCATACGCTGCAGGCACCCCGCGGCTTGGTGCTGGGCTGGGCCATCGCCATGCTGCTGCCGCTTCTTGTGTATCTGATCAACATGGGCAGCGGCAGCCTGTGGCAGGGCGACGATGCGACGCTGGCAAACGCGCTCGTTCGCTTGTCGGCGGGGCAAATGGATCTGAAGACGACCCTGCAGTCGCTGCCGCGACCGCTGGCTTCGCCTCTGGGGCTTCTGCAGATGGCGGCCAGCGTGCGCCTGCTCGGCGAAAGTGAGCTGACGCTGCGCGTGGTGCCGGTGCTTTCGGCCTTGGTCTGCGCCATCTGTCTGCTCGCCATCTCGATCGACATCGGGCTGGGGCGACACGTCGGTGGCTTGGCTGGCCTGGTGTTCCTGGCGCTGCCCGTAACGTATGAGCTAGCGCACCGCATCGTGCCCGATCTTTTGTCGGCGCTGGCCTCGACAGCCGCCGTGGCCGTGGTCAGCCATGCGCTGCACGGCCACAAGTTCGATCGCCACATCTTGCCCATTCACAAAGAGGCAGAAGAGCCCGCGCCGCTGCCCCTGCGCCGCCTGCCTATGTTCTTCGCGACGCTGGGGATTGGCCTGGCCGCCGCCGTCGATCCGCGTGCCGCGATCGTGGCCATGGCCTTTGCCCTGCTGGATATGCTGGTGGCGCATCGCTATCTTCTGCGCAAGCGCCGCGTGTGGCTGATGCTGCTTGGTGGCTCGCTGCTGACGGTGCTGTCGCTGCGGCTGCATCCCCAGGGTCTGCAAGGCCTGTTTTCGTTCCGCGGGACCGAGGTCGCCGTACGGCAGTTCATGGCCCTGTGGTACCAGGGACCTAGCTGGTACGGTCGTCACGTCGGCGCCGTCGTGATCGTTATGGCAGGCTTTGGCCTGCTGTTGGGATCGATGCGTCGTGCCTCGCGACCGCTGCTTTGCTGGGTCTTGGTCGCGGCTGTGCTGTCGGTGCTGTCCGAGCCGAGCCCAGCGCCGCGGGGAATCGGCCTGGTTCTGCCGCCCTTGGCGGTGGCTGCTGCCGTCGGTCTGCAGTCTCCGGTTCGCTGGCTGGGCTCGCTGGGTGGCGTGGTGACGCTGGGCGCCTTGGCGGGCGTGGTGCTCGCGATGATCGAAGGCGATGGCGTCCTTCACAAGAGCGACAGCCTGAAGCAGCTTGCGCTGTCGCAGCAGCACGCACCCAGCGGAGCCAAGCTGTGCTCGCTCGCCATCCCCAAGCCCCTCATTGCCTACTACGCTCGGCTGTCCGGCTTTGGCGCTCCGGCCGTCGAAGAGTTCGAGTCGGTGGCTGCGCTCAAGGCGGCGCTTTCAGCGGGGCAGCCGTTTTCCTGTCTGGTGCCGCTTTCGATGGTGCCCCAGATGCAGCGCGCGTTCGCTGTGCAGACAGGCAGCCCCGGCTTGCCCCCGCTGCGGCCGGCCAGTGCGGGCAAGCCTGTCGACGGCAAGCGGCCCGATGGAAAAGCGCGGGGCGCCGGGCGAAACCCACCACCGCGCGAGCCGCAGCCAGTCCAGCAAGATCCGTCTCTTTCGGTCTTGGCCACGACCATCGATATCGAAGAGCCACCGGGCGACATCCCCGGCCCCAAAGTGGCCCTGGTGTCGCGTTAGGAGCTTGTTGAATAATGGACAATAAACACTGAATCAGAAAATACATCGTTTACGGCAATATAAGACAATACGATAAATGTAATAAATTATATTTATTTATTGATCATTGGCTGATTAATCCTAGTGCTGCGCGGTCGGTGTGGGCTTTTCTTCGTCAGGCGCGGGCTGGGTGCGTGCCGCGGGCGCGGGCTTTTCATCGCACGGAGCCAGAAGATAGCTGAGGGCTCGCCGCCGACCATGCGTGCCGGCATGGACATAGTCGGCACAGCCGTCCAGGTTGAGGTCGAACGTGTCGCGCTTCTCAAAGCCCCAAAGATCCATCTCGATCTCGTGGCCTTCAAAGTCCTGGTGAATCACGAAGCTCGCGCCGTCGTTGCGCGCATAGGCCATAAGCAGCCCGGTTCCGATCTGCGGGCGATAGATCACGACGTCGGCGCGGCCATCGCCGTTCATGTCTTCGGTGTCGATGCTGCGGACGGACATGCCCGTCAGAAATCTGGGCAGCGATGCCCGCGTCTCAGGGCCAAAGCTCAGCGCGTCGATCGCTCCTTTGGGGGTGGTGCTGGGCCAGATCTCGACCATCAGGTGACGGCCGAGCCAGTCGGTGCGCCAGAACAGCCACAGATCGTCGCGCCCATCGCCATCCGCATCGGCCCAGTCCATCTTGAAGTACGCCGCAAGGTCGTCGTCATCGTCCAGGGCGTGGTCGATGATGCGCATAATCTGGACACTCGCCGGCTGCTGACCGCGCGTGATGTCCGATACAAAGCGAAACCTACGCCCATCCCCCTGATTCATCCCAACCACAATGTGAAAGCGGTCCTTGCGCAGCCCTTCTTGGAACTGCGTCATCACCACGTCGCAGAAACCGTCGCCGTTCACGTCGGCTGTATCCAGCTTGATCAGCGAGCTGCGTATCCATTCGGCGTGCAGGGGAAAGGCGGCGGTATAGGGGCGGGAAAAGTGGAGGAGGCCATCGGGTTCACGCCTGCCCAGAAAGATCTGGGCCAGCCAGTTCTGACCGATCAGCGCATGGTCGTTGATCTCAAGCATGTCGGTCAGCCCGTCGCCGTTGACATCACAGAAGCCGCGCTTGGTGGCGAACCAGGTCTCGTCAGGAAGCGCGACTTCTCCGACGCGTCCCAAGCGCAGGGGCGGTGGCGCACCGCGATTGACCTCGTCGCGCGAGCAGCCAACGAGCGCAAGAACCAGGACGCAGGCAGCCAGCGGACAAGCACGAAAAGGGCAAGGACTCGGGCATGGCTCGGCACGGCCCGCTGCGATCGATGGGCGCATGGTGATGTCGTTCCCCCTCGGTCGAGCATATCACCGGGGCTGCGCTTCCTTGCCGACCGTGTGAGCGGTGGCCTGTGACGACCAGGGACAGCCAGCCAGGCCGCACGCAGCACGCTGACGGAAGGCGGCTTCCCTGCGTCGGTCGACTACGCGACGTCACAGATTGCAGCACCCTGCACGAGCTGCGCCTAATGAGGGGGATGTCGCAGGATGCGCAGGGTGGCGAAGGGCTTGCGGGAATCGAGGAGTCGGGACGGATCGGCCCGCACGCGTACTCATTCCGCGATGGCATTCTGCGCTTTGTGCCGTCGGGGGAAGTGCATGGCGAGCACGTCGCTGGCTTGGTCTCACTGCTGCGGCGCTATGGCCAATCGGAAACGTGTCTACACTGCCTGTTTGATCCGCAGGGCTCGCCGCGCCCCACGCCCGAGGCGCGTCGCCATCTGGTGGAGTATCTGCGCACGCACCGCCCGCGGCTGAACATCGCGACGTGTGGAGCGACGCTGCCGCTGCGCACGATGATCAGCTTGGTCAGCGCAGCGGCGCGTGTGTTGGGTGGATACCAGCTACAGGTGACGCACTTCGACGATCGCGAGGCGGCGCTGCAGTTCCTGCAGAAGTCGCGAGCGGAAGACGCCTCGGCCTAGGTCGTCCCGACATCCTCGCGGCGCGGGACTTTTGTCGCCGTGACGGTCTGATAGACTGCGCGCCGCGATGGCTACGTTTGATCCCAATGCTGCGGCTCGTGCCGACAGCGGACTGTTTGGCCTGGATGATTCGCTCGACGCTGCGCGCGTGGTGATTGTGCCGGTGCCGTTTGATGCCACGACGTCGTACCACCATGGGACCGCGCAGGGCCCCGCTGCGATCTTGCGGGCTAGCCATCAGGTTGACCTGTACGACATCGATACAGGCCGACCGTATGCGGCGGGTATCCACATGCTGCCGTTGCCGCCGAGTGTGCAGGCCTGGAACGCCAGTGCTGGCCAAGTGGCGGCGCTCGCGACATCGCTGGACGAGGACGCTGCCGAATCTGCCGATGCAGCAGACGAAGTGGCGAGCGAGCGGCAGGCGGCGCTCGATGCGGTCAATCAGGCTTCACGAGCCGTCGAGCGATATGTCGCCGATCGCACGCGCGGCTTGATCAGTCAGGGCAAGCTGGTCGGTGTGCTGGGCGGGGATCATTCGGTCCCACTGGGCGCGATCGTCGAGCACGCGGCGCACGTTCCGGGAATGGGCATTTTGCACATCGATGCGCACGCCGACTTGCGAGTGGCCTATCAGGGCTTTGCGCAGTCGCACGCGTCGATCATGCACAACGTCCTTGCTGCTGCGCCTAGCATCGGCCGCTTGGTGCAGGTTGGAATTCGCGATTTGTGCGAGGCTGAGGCAGACCGCATCGCGGCGGAAAACGGCCGAATCCGTACGTTCTTTGACAGTGAGCTTGCGGCAGCCAAGCACGAGGGGACGCCGTGGCTGAAGCTGTGCGAGCAGATCGTCGCGGAGCTGCCATCGCAGGTCTATGTCAGCGTCGATATCGATGGGCTCGATCCGGCGCTGTGCCCGCACACGGGAACCCCCGTGCCAGGCGGCCTGCAGTTTGCCGAGCTGGTGACGCTCTTGCGCACGCTGGTTCGCTCGGGCCGCCGGATCGTGGGCTTTGATCTCTGCGAGGTGGCTCCGGCGCCACCACCGCGTCGACGGGCTGGCGCAAGCGACGGGGCCCAGGAATTCCACGACGAGTGGGATGCCTGCGTCGGAGCGCGCGTCCTATACAAGCTCATCGGCTTCGCGCTTCTGTCGCAGTCCGGCCCGGCCGCAGCCGGCTGAAAAAACTTCCGGTCATCCGGCGCTTCTTCCATACTTCCGGCGATGAGAGAGGGACAGCCCATCCTCTGCGGCAGACATGGCTTCCGAGCGGCAACGCGCTGGTCGGTGCTTGTGGGCGTGCTTTTGGTCGCGCTTTTGGCCATGACGTCCGACGCTGCGGCTCGCAAGCCGGTGCGTGGCAGCAGCAAGCGTGCCCACGTCGCGGCCAAGAAGAAACGCATCCTCGCCCGCAGCCGTCCGGTTCCGGTGTACACCCGCTCGGGCTTGCCAAACATCCAAGCCGCTGCTGCGCTGATCGTCGATGTTGGGGCAGGCGGCGCGCCGCTATACCAGAAGAATCCCGAGGCGGTTCGCCCGATCGCGTCGATCTCGAAGCTGATGGCCATGCTGGTTGTGTTGGAGCGCAACCTAGATCTAAAGGGTCACACAACGATCACCGCCGCCGATGCAAAGCTGACCACGCGGGGCGCCAAGTCGCGCTTGCTCGTCGGGATGACGTTGACCAATGAGGAGCTGTTGCACGCGGCGCTGATGGCTTCGGACAATCGCGCGGTGCTGGCGCTGGGGCGGGCGGTTGGTCTATTACCTGCGGCGTTCGCCGAGGCGATGACGGCCCGAGCCCGCAGCCTGGGGCTGAAGAAGACGACGTTTGGCGACCCGACGGGTCTGGACTATCGCAACGTCTCGACGCCGCGCGAGGTGGTGGCCATGCTGCAAGCGGCGCTCAAAAACCCGCACATCGCCGAGGCCAGCCGGGCCACGCAGTACGTCGTGCGTTCGACGACGCGTCCTCGCGATACCGTCGAGTACAGCAACACAGACCTGCTTCTGCGCTCGACCAAGCACGTCATTCATGGCGGCAAGACGGGCTATAACGATCGAGCCGGGTACTGCTTGGTGGTGGCCGCGCGGATCTTGGGGGGCAGCGGCGGTGGCAACAAGCCCCGCGAGGTCGTGATGGCCTTCTTGGGTGAAGAGGGCAAGCTGACCCGCTTTGCCGACTTCGGCCGGGCCGCACAGTGGTTGGTCGAGCGTGCTCCGCCGGTTCGCACGCTCAGTCAGGCGAGTCCAGCGACGGCAAGCGCCCACACTCCGCAGCGCATGCTGTAACAGGCGTTGCATCCGTCTAGTTCGCGGGCCAATCGCTCAGCCTGGCCGCCGGGCAGGCGCGCAGTCTCTCGACGGGCTGCCCATCCATTGACACCGATGATCCCGAGGTGGCAGATGTCCTCGTTTCGCAGGGTTCTTCCAGTGGTTGTGTCCGCGGCGACTTCGCTGTGGATCGCGCGGCAGGGCGCTGCTGTACCGCAGAGCGCAGGGCCATCGGCTGCGGCGCCCTCTGGGGCGGCAGCGACGGCGCACACAGCCTTGCTGCAGAGCGCCGATGAGCTGGTGCGTGAAGTGGCCAACCTGCGCGGCTTGCCACCCAAGACCACCATTGCGCGCGGGGTGCTGTCGCGCGAGCAGATCGTCGAAAAGCAGCGAGCCCGTGTCGCCAAGCAGCTTACGCCCGAGGACATTCGCCGCGAGGCGGGCGTGCTCAAGCGCATGGGGCTGATACCGCCCGAGATGAACTATGAAAAGACGGTGTTCGAACTGTTCGCGGATCAAGTGGCGGGCTTTTACGATCCGCCGACGCGAACGCTGTACATCGCCGACTGGCTGCCGGTGCAGCTACAGCGCCCGGCGCTGGCGCACGAGATTCAGCACGCTCTGCAAGATCAGTACTTCGATCTGCAGAAGTTCGCAGAGCCGATCAAAGAAGAGGGCGATGCCAGCCTGGCCCGTTCGGCGATCGTTGAGGGCGATGGCATCGCGGTCATGCTGGAGCTTCCCGCCAAGGGAGCGCGGCCTGATGTAGCGAGGTCTCCGGCGGTGCTGGCCAAGCTCGGCAAGCAGATGATGTACCTGACAATGGGCGCCACCCCATCGTTCCAAAAAGCCCCGGCGGCCTTGCGCGAGACGCTGGTGTTTCCCTATGCCGCGGGCTTGGAGTTCGTCGGTACATATCGCTCGGAAGGTGGCTGGGCGCGCGTCAACGAGCTGTTTCGCGATCCGCCCGAGTCGACCGAGCAGATCCTTCACCCCGAAAAATACAGCCCGCGTGAGCGGCCGGTGCGCATCACATCGGGCCCGCTGCCGACGCTTCTGGCCAGCGGTCGCAAAGAAGTGCGGCGCGATGTCATGGGCGAGCTGATGTGGAAGATCTGGTTTGGCTCGGCGATGGCGCAGTCGCAGGCCGAGAATGCGGCGGAAGGATGGGGGGGCGATCGCGTGGTTGCATACGAAGGCCCAGGCGATGAACAGCCCGTGGTTCTGGCGCTGTCTGCATGGGACAATGACAGCGATGCCGATGAGGCAGAGCAGGCCATGCGCCGCGTGCTTAGTGAGCTAGCTGCGCCACCGCCTGCGAGCGGTACCAGTAAGAAGGAATCGAGCAGCAAGCCAAGCCCGATCGTCGCGTTGCGCGAGAGCAAGTCGGCCGCAGCGAGCGCTGCCAGCAAGTCGCGTAGCGGACCCTTTGCCGTGTACAAAGGCAGCCAGAGCTATGGCGTGGTGCGTCGCGAGCGGCTGATCGCGGCCTTCCTGGGCATTCCCAAAGGCAGCGAAGCCGCGATAAGTGGCGAGCTGTTCGCGAACTTTCGTGTTGCTTGGCCGAGCCTGACGCCTGCGGCTCCGGCTGCGGCCCCTGGGGTTCCGGCTGCCCCAGCTGCGGCGGCACCGGGCGCAGCGCCTCGCCCACCGGGACCCTGGCGCTAGGCAGTGGCATGAGCCTGCCGCGGGTCACGCTGCTTTCGCCGGATGGTGCGCCGCTTCCTGACGACGCGCAGGCGCTGGTGGCGCCGCACACGGGCAGCGATGCAGATGTTCGCTTTATAAGCTGCCGCGCGCTGTCGGGCGTGCAGCTTCGCTGGGCCGAGCCCGAGACGCTGGCGAGCCTGCGCCTGTGGTTTCTGGGCTGCGGCGAGACCGATGTGTGGAATAGCTGGCTGCGAGCCCCGCGACTTCCCCCGCGCAGCCGGCTGCAGCTCTTTGTCGAGGACATGGCGCAGCCGCTCGACGCAACGGAGCACCGCTTCTGTGCTTCGGCACGCAGTGTTACGCCGCCGCAGCGACACCACGACGCGGTGCTGATCGAGCTGCGCCTGCCGAGTACTTCCCTGCGCCAGTTGACGCTGCGTTTTCCGTCGGGACCGTTTGCTCTGTCGCGGATCCGCTGGGCTCGCTTTGCATACCAAGGGCCGCCGTTTCCGCCGCCTGCAGCACCTGATTTTCCGACGTATCCGCCGCCGCAGCCGGACGTGCCAAAGGCCGGTGACACACTGGCATCGGCGCTGCTCGACCGTTCGCTTGAGCCCACGTGCGAGCGGCTGTGGCAGCTTGCTCTGCCGTTTCGTGGTGGTGCTCTTTTGGGCTATCCGGGGCCGCTCTGGGATGGACCGCTGGCCTATCAGCTGTGGGACGGTGGGCTTCTGTGTCGGCCGTCCGAGAAAAGCGAAGATCGCTCGCTGCCGCCCCTTCGGCTGGGTGGAGGGCGCGGCGATCGGGTGCTGTTGCGTGTCGAGCTAGACCCCGAGGAACCGCTGCGCAGAAGTGAGCAGCGCCTGCGGGCGGGCTACGCGCCGATCGGCGAAGTGCGCAATGCATACGGCAGCGCGGACGAGGTGACAGTCGAGCAGTGCGCCTATGTCGATGAGCGCGGCGAGCTACACGTGGATCTGTCGGCCGAAAACCGCAGTGTGATGGCGAAAACGCTGCGCATCTCGGCGACGGGAAGTCGGCGTCAAGTGGCAGAAAACGATCGCGCGCTGCACGCCGAGATCCACACCGCTATCCCGCTGCGCCAGATCGACGATCGTCTGCTGCTCGGCGATCCCGAGCGCAGCTTGCCGGGCGATGTCCTGCTTACCCTTCCGGCCGGCGGGACGATCGCGCGTGCGCTGCATCTGCCGCTCGCCATGCGGGCGAATGTGCAACCGCCGCCGCAGATCGCAGCGCTCGCACCCAGCTTGTCTGCTCGCGAGCGCGTCGAGTTGCAGGCGCGGCGCTTCATCGAAAGCGGCGCCACGCTGGATCTGCCCGATTCGCATCTGCAGAACCTGTGGCGTGCGCTGCTTTGCCATGTGCCGCTGTTCACGCAGAACGGCGTCCTGATGTACGGCATGTTTCCCGGTGTCTATGAAGGGGGCCTCTTCGGCGTCGAGGAGGGCTGGGACATCGTCGCGCTCGCGCAGCTTGGTCACACCAGCGTGGCGCTGTCGGCGCTTGAGCGGACATTCTTCGATCGCGAATTCTTGAAGAAGGACGGGCCGCACCACCAGTACCGAAATGGACTCGCCATCACCTATGCTCTCGACGTCTTTCTTCTGACAGGGACTGCTGCCAGCTTGCATGCGCTGTGGCCGCAGATCGAAGAGAGCGCTTCCTGGATCGTCGACAGCCTGCGCAGCACGCGAAGCGTTGACGAGCGCGGTCAGCGTCCTGCGCACTTTGGCCTGATGCCCAAGCACATCTATGGCGGCGATCTGCGCCACCCGGCCTATAGCTTGTACGCAAGCAGCGCATGCTGGCGCGGCCTGCGAGATGCCGCACGTGTCGCAGGCATCGTGGGTCAAAGCGAAACCAGTGCGCACCTGCGCCGCGAGGCCGAGGCCGCGCGCAAAGACCTGGTGACGGCGGCCCGGGCGATATATCGGGCTCAGGGCAAGCCGCCCTATCTGCCGTTCGCCACCGATGAGGATGGAGAGTCACCCAGCAGCGGCGATTACTACCAGCTATTCGCGTCGCTGATCTTAGAGACCGCGGTATTCGGCTTTCGCAGCGAGCTTGTGAGCGAGCTGACGCAGTACCTTGCCAAGACCGGTCGCATGGTGCTGGGCATCCCGCGCTTCGATGGCTGGTTCGGTCGCTTGGGAATCGATGCCGAGTACGCGCGCGGCACGCAGCTAGTGGCGCTGCAGCGACGGCAGTTTGATCAGTTTTACCTGGGCCTGATGGCGCATGTGGCGCTGTCCTGCGACCCACATACCTTTGTCAGTCCCGAGACCGCGATCGTCCTGTTTACGCGCGAGGAATATCAGGATCGCATGCGGGCGCTGCGCTTTCAGGGCTCGCGGGCGGATTCCGATCCATGCTCGGCTGGTACGGGTGTCCTGCTGCAGTACCTGCGACTGCTTCTGGCCTGCGAAGAGCGCGATGAGGATGATCTGCCGACGGGGACACTGTGGCTGGGAGCGGCCGCTCCGCCCTCATGGTTTCACGCAGGAAAGGAGTTCGGCTGCCAAGAGTTGCCCACGCTGCACGGGCAGATCTCGTACCGCTGTCGCAGTCGCGGCAGCCGGGTGACGTACGAGATCGAGACCAGCACGGCGATGCAGATCGAGGCCTTTGCCTGGTTGGATGGACAGCGCGTGTCGGCCACCGCGGTGATCTATCCGCGTGGCGAGATCGCTCTTGGTGTGTAGGCAGCCGGTCCCTGGCTGCCCGGTGCCGACGTAAGCAAACGAGCCGGCCGGTCCGGGGCAGACTTTGATACGCTAGATCTGTGCGCGCGACGGTCTGCATGGTGCTTGCGGTCGGCTATTGGCTGGCGACGGCGGCGTGTTCCAAGGCGCAGCCTGATCCCAAAGAAGGCGCGTCGGCTGCCGCGCGTGCGGACGAGACGAAGGCTTCCGCGACGCCCGCATCGAGCGGTCCCGAGGCAGCCAGCCCCGCGGCGACATCGGGTGTGCCGGCGCCGCTACACATCGATCTCAACGAGCCACCCAAGCCCTCTGCAGCCTTGCTTGCGAGCTTTCGCCCACCCGAGAGCGATCCGGCGGATGTGGCCGCAGTGAAGCAGCGCCTGCTTGCAGGCGAGAGTTCGAGCCGCATTCTCAAAGAACTGCAGCGCCTTACGGGCAAGCATGCAAGCAATGCCGAGCTGCCGTATCTGATGGGGCAGGTGTACTTTTCCAAACTGTGGGTCAGCGACGGACTGAAGGCCTTTCGCAGAGCCATCGCCATCGACCCAGAGCTTCGTGAGAGCCCTTTTTTGATTCGTGCTGCGGTGAGTGGGCTAAGCAACGACAGCGATCATCGACAGGTGGCTCGCTTTCTTAGCCAGGACATCGGGCTTCCCGCAGCGCCGTACTTGGAAGAAGCGCTGTATGGCGACTGGCGCGGGCAGGTCAAAGAGCGCGCCGATGCGATCCTGCGCAGCCTGAAGTAAGCGCCGTTTCCGAGGCTGCATCTTTTGCTGGTGGGCAGCCCCAGCACTGCGCGAAAATAGCCAGACCCTGGCTATCGTCCGTGCGAACGCACACAGGCCAGAGCCTGCGCCATGTCTTCGCCACCCAAACATCGTCCAGACGAATCCCCGACGATTCCAGTGGAGTCGTTGGTCGGGACCACGCTGGCCGGTCGTTACAAGATCGAGGGGCTGCTTGGTGAAGGCGGCATGGGCGCCGTGTATCTGGCGCAGCACGTCGGCATTCGCAAGCGGGTGGCGATCAAAGTCCTGCATCCTGAGACCTCGCAGAACCCAGAGCTTGTCGCACGCTTCGAACGCGAAGCGATTGCTGCGGCGCACGTCGAGCACCCGAACATCACGGCCGCCACCGACTTTGGCCGGGCAGAAAACGGTCAGTTTTTTCTGGCCCTGGAATACCTGGAAGGAAAGCGGCTGCGCGATGTTCTTGGCGCCGGCCCGATGCCTGCGCTGCGAGCGATTCACATCATCGAGCAGGTGGCGAGTGCCCTGGAGCGCTCGCATCAATTGGGCGTGATCCACCGCGACCTGAAGCCGGAAAACATCATGCTGGTGGCGCGGCCGGGCGACCCCGACTTTGTGAAGGTGCTGGACTTCGGGTTGGCCAAGGTGGTGCCAGCTGGTGAAGCGCGACCCGAGGGGCTCACCGGCAATAAGTTGGTGACGCAGACGGGATCGATCTTTGGCACGCCGCGCTATATGCCTCCCGAGCAGTGCGTGGGCGGCACCACCGATGGTCGATCCGACCTGTACTCGCTGGGGCTGGTGCTGTACGAGATGCTGGCTGGGGCCCATCCAATCGCCGCCAAGTCAACGCTGATGGTCATCAGCCACCAGCTGGCAACCCCGACGCCGCCGATGAAGCAGATCGCACCAGCAGTTGCTGTGCCAGCGGCGCTGGAAGCGATCGTGATGCGCTTGACCGAAAAGCAGCCCGAGAGTCGCTATCCCAATGCGACGGCGCTGCTCGCGGCGCTGAAAGAAGTACGCGCACAGCTCGGCCTAGCGGCGGGTGGAGAGTCATCGGCGCAAACGGCAGCCTCTGCCACGCCAGCGTCGATGACTGGGGGATCCGCGAAGGACGCGAAGCATGCTGTGGCTCCCGTTCTTGCAGGGGCACAAGAGACGCCGGTTCCGACCCCGCCACCGCTTGCCGGCCCCAGCGCAGGGAACGAGTCGGCCGCCGCCCAGATCAGGGATCAAGACTCGTGGCTGACCAAGGTCAGCGAGCTACGCGTGCGCTTGGCGGCAAGCCGCCTGGGTCTTGTCTTGAAGCAAGCAGCGCGACACCTGCCATCGGCCTTGCAGAGCCGCCCGTATCTTTTGTCGGTGCCGCTTGCGCTGTCGCTGATCGCGACGGTGTGGATTCTGCGCGCTGGGCAGTCCAATAAGCCGCGCCCAATCGCCGTCGCAGTGAAGGCCGTTCCGAGCAGTCAACGAGCCCCCGCGGGCGAGCGGCAGCAGGCGCTGGCCGAGGGTATTCCCGCGCTGCTGTCGCTGGCGAACAAGTACCCAAACGATCCCGCCGTGAAGCGCACGCTGGCCATGTCGTTCTTGGCGCAGCAGCAAGGGATCGAAGCGCTGCGCTGGTTGTCGAAGGCGGCCAGCGAGAGCCCTGGCAGCGTCGGCCAAGGGGAAGTGCAGCAGGCCTGCCTGATCGCGCTGAGTACACCGGATACCGTCGACACAGCGCTGCAGCTACTTGAAACCGGCTTTGGTACAGCCGGGGTGGATGTGCTGTATGCGCTGGCCGTGCGGCCTGGACCGAGTCGCTTGAAAGCGCGATTCCGCGAGAGCTTGTCCAAGCCGCAGGTGCGGGCACTCGCTTCGCCCGCGACGCAGGTCGCCATCGAGCTTCGTTTTAGCGAGGCCTGCGAAGAGAAGCGCGGGCTCTTGCCGCGCGCTGCGCAGGCTGGCGATGCTCGACTCTTGCCGCACTTGAAGTCCCTGCTGTCGCCGCGCAACTGCGGGCCGTATGGTTTGCTCGACTGCTGGGCGTGCCTGCGCACGGACGATCTTTTGCCGACGACGATCGCGACGCTCAGCAAGAAGGCTACGTCAGCACCCTAAGCCGCCAGGAAGCCGCCACCGAGGACGCGATCGCCCTGGTAAAAGACGGCTGCTTGGCCTGGCGTAATGGCGTGCTCGGGAGCCGCGAAGTGAACTGCCACCTGGCCGTCTTCACGTACGCGAAGCCGCGCTTCTTGCGGCTTGCGGCGATAGCGGATCTGCACAGCGGCTTCGATCTCGCTACCGGTCTGTGGAATCGAGCCGAGCCAGTGCGGCTCGCTGACCAGTGCTTCCGTACACAAGAGCGCGCCTTTGCGTCCGACGTGAATGCGACGAGTCAGCGCGTCGATACGAATGACATAGCGCGGCTCGCCATCGCTGGCCGCAGCCACATCGCCCCCCAGCCCGCGGCGCTGACCCACGGTATAGCGATGGATGCCGGCGTGCTCGCCGATCACGGTGCCTTCTTCGTCGACAAGCTCTCCGGCAAGCGTGGATGGATCAGGCGTCGTCGTGCTTTCGGAAGGCGTCGCGGCCGGTACATAGCGCTCGATAAAGTGGGCGTAGTCGCCGTCGGGAACGAAGCAGACTTCTTGCGATTCGTGCTTGTCGGCGTTGGGCAATCCCAGGCGCTTGGCGTGAACGCGGACTTCTTCCTTGGTCATGCCGCCTAAGGGAAAGCGGACAAAGGACAGCGCTTCGTTTGGCATCGCGAACAGGAAGTACGACTGATCTTTGCTGGCATCGATTCCGCGCAACAAACGCGGCGTTCCGTCGCTGTCTGTCTCGATGCGGGCATAGTGCCCGGTGGCTAGGGCGCGGGCCCCTAGCGCGCGGGCCCGCTGCAGAAGCGGTGTGAACTTGATGTGCTGATTGCAGCGTACGCAGGGGTTGGGCGTCTTTCCCTCACGATAGGTCGCGGCGAAGTCGTCCATCACAGCGCGGCGAAAGTCTTCTTCATAGTTCGCGACGTAAAACGGAATTCCCAGGTGGCTGCAGACGGCGCGGGCGTCTTCCAGATCGCGGGGACCACAGCAGCGTCCGCCTTCGGCTGCGGCGCTGCCTGCCGAGTACAAGCGCATCGAGATGCCGACGACTCGCTCGCCCGCTTCGACGAGCAGACCGGCGCAGGTCGCGCTGTCCACGCCACCTGAGAGCGCCACGACAATGGGAGCGGAGTCACTCATGAGCGCGCAGCATGCCGCAGCCCATGGACAGAGACAAGCGGCAGCCAGTCGACGATCGTACGATCTGCGCTGCCAGCCGAGGAGCTTCCCTGGGCGCTGGGCTATGTCCCCGTCTGAGCCAAGATCGCAGCGCGCAAAGTGCGATACACTGAAGCCCTTGAGTTACCGACCCACCACCGAGCTTGGCGCGTTGGCCAGTGCCGTGATCGCGGATCTAGAGCGGGTGCGGCCCGGCTTTTCTGAGACGGCGGACGCCGCGCAGACCATCGAGCAGTGCGCCGCCCGAGTGCGCCTTCGCTTGCCTGAGCTTTATTCCGAATACCAAGGGGAAGCAGGGGCCGAATCGGAAGCGCAGCTTGCGCTGTACACCCGCGAAGTCGAGCAGGTCCTGATTCCGCGCTACGCCAAGCTGGCGCAGCAGCAAAACCAGATCGAGCGGCAAAAGACGCGCGGGGCTCTGTACAACCGCCTGTCGTATGCGGCTCTGTTCTTTGCGCTGGGGTTGTTTATCGTCTGGGCACCGTTCATTCCGATCTGGGAAAAGTGGGTGCCGTTTGCTCTGGCCATCGTCGCACCCCTGCTTTCGCCGTGGCTGCCGGACTTGTATCAAAGCCTGCGACTGCGACAGCATCGACTGGGTCTGGGCCTTCTGCTGATGGACTTGGATGAAGCGGGGCGAACCTTGCCGCTGCCTCCGCTTTTCACGCCGGCTCTGCCTGGCCATCTTCCGACGGAAGATCGCCACGCAAAACAGACGGAAGGATCGGCCGCACAGGCTGCCCTGCCGCAGAAAAAGGAATTGAATGGAAACGCTGGTTAAGGTCCTGAAGTTTCTTCTGTGGCGACGCTATGTGATGATTCCGCTGGTCGTCTTCCTTGGCGGCTATTGGCTTGCGTCTTGCGCCACAGTCTATGTCGGACCGACGGAGATCGGCATTCGCCAAGTCTATTACGGCGGCGGCTCGGGCATTCGCAAGGCGCCGGTTTTGACGGGCACGCACTTGGTGGTGCCCGGCTATGAGCGCGTGCATGTCTTTCCTACCGAGATCCAAAGTCTGGACATGACCGCCTCGGGCGAGCACACCAAGGAAGGGCGCAGCACCGAGGCGATTCGCATCCAGACATCGGATGGCTATCGCGTGACGGTGGACGCGACGGTGCTGTATCGCGTGCAGGATCCCTATTTGCTGATCACCAAGGTCGGTCCCGGCAAGCTGTTTGAAGACTCGGTCGTGATTCCGCGATCCGACAAGGCGCTGCGTCAGGCGCTGGGCGAGCTGAATTCGGAAGAGTTTTATCAGGGTCCCAAACGCATCAAGCAGGCGCAGATCGCGTTCAACGCGCTCAAGCCAGAGTTTGAAGAAAAAGGAATTGAGCTGGTCAAGGTCTTGGTCCGCCGCATCACATACGACGAGGCATATCAGCACCAGATCGAGCAGCGGAAGATCCAGGACCAGATGGTTTACAAGAACCAAGCCGAGAGCGTGGCCGCCAAGGAAGAAGCACTGAAGCGCGAGACGGTCTCGACCGGGCAAGCCAAGGTGCAAGTCGAGCTAGAAAAAGGACATCAGCAGGTGGCGCAGATTCTGTCGGATGCTCGGCTGTATCAGCGCACCAAGACCGCGGAAGCGGATCTGTTGGTAAAGACCGCGCAGGCGACCGGTACCGAGCTTGAAAACCGTGCGCTTGAAGGCGCGGGCGCGCAGGCCTTGGTGGGTCGCCGCTTGGCCGATCTGCTAAAGGGCGTGAAGGTCATCATCGTGCCTTCGAGTGGGCCGGGCGCGACGAACCCGCTCAACATCAACGACATGCTGCGTCAGTTCGAGGTGGCCAAATGAAGCGCACATGGCAGGGTATGGCCGTCCTTGTAGCCGTCGCTGCACTGTCGGGTTGCACGGCGTATTCGACAGACAGTACCGAGGTCGGCGTTCGCACCAAAAAGATCTTTGGAGCGGGCATCGATCCCCACATTTATCCGCCTGGCGCGACGTACTTCTTTGCGCCATTCCTTTCGGACTGGGCGACGTTTGACATCAAGCTGCAGAACCTTGAGATGACGTCGGCGACCAACCGCGGCGATCGGCAAGGTGACGATGCCATCGAGTTCAAGACCACCGATGGCAACGACATCCGCGTCAACGTCACCGTGGCTTGGCGCATCGAGCCGGAAAAGGCTCCGCACCTTTTGCAGCGCGTCGGGCGATCGACTGTCGAGATCAAAGAAAAGCTAGTGCGTCCGGCTTGCCGCACCTACGTGCGCGACGTCTTGAATGAGCTTCACTCGGAAGAATTCTATGTGTCCGAGAAGCGCTTTCAGAAAGCGCAGAAGGCGCTAGAAAAGCTGCGCAGCGAGCTTGGGCCCGAGGGCATCATCGTCGAGCAGATGCTGCTTGGCGAGCACACGTTCAACGCCGAGTACCAAAAGGTCATCCAAGACCGCAAGCTGGCTGAGCAGAATGCCGAGCGCCTAAAGAGTGAAGCGCAGGCCGCCGAAGCTGAAGCGCTGCGCAACCTGGAAAAGGCCAAGGGCGATGTGCAAGCGCAAGTGGCCAAAGCCAAGGGCGAAGCCGAGCAGATTCGCATCAGCGCGGACCGCGACTTCTATGAAAAAGAGCGCGAAGCCAAGGCCATCCTGGCCGAGGCGACGGCGCGGGCCAAGTCGATGGAGAAACAGAACAAAGCCATGGCCGGTGCCGGTGGGCGGACCGCGGTCAAGTTGCGCATCGCCGATGCACTGCAAGGCAAGCCGATCATGATCGTTCCGGCCGGCAACGGCGCCTCGCTGCAGAAGCTCGATCTGAACCGCATGCTGGAATCGATCCTTGCGCAAGAGTCGACGCGCAGCAGCAAGCGCAGCAGCAGTAGCGACGACGAATAGCAGCGCGATCCAGAAGTGCGAGGGCGGGGGAGAGCGAGCGTCAGCAGAGCGCTCGCGCCGGCTGGGCTGCCGCGTTAGCCAAGGAGCATGTCGGCGCAGCGGGCGCCGATCGCGATCGACGGGGCGTTGGTGTTGCCCGTGGTGACGGTCGGCATGATCGAAGCGTCGGCTACGCGCAGGCCACTTAGGCCATGCACCTTGAGCTCAGGGCTTACGACGGCTTCAGCGTCGATGCCCATCTTGCATGAGCCGGCTGGGTGGAAGAACGTCGTCGTGCTCTGGCGAATGAACTCCATCATGTCGGTGCGGCCGAGCTTGCCGGGCATGATCTCGCGCTTGCGGAAGGGGGCAAAGGCCTGCGAGCCACCGATCTCGCGGCATAGCTCGACGGCAGCAAGCAGGGCCTGCAGGTCAGCATCGACGCCGAGATAGTTCATGTCGATAAGCGGGGCGGCGGTGGGATCGGCGGTACGCAGCTTGACCGAGCCACGCGAAGCCGGGCGCACCAGGCCCGGTGCGATGGCATACGAGTTGGGCGGCACTTGGCTGGCGAGCTCTGGCGTGACGAAGGGTACTTCGATGATCACGGGCTGCAGATCAGGAGAGTAGAGTCGCGAGCTTGACTTCCACCACAGCGTGCTTTCGGCTGCGTTGTTGCGCGGCGTCGGCAGGTCACCGTTGCACTCGTAGTTGATGCCAGCGAGCAGGATGTGATCCTGCAGGTTCTTGCCCACGCCAGGCAGGTCTGCGACGACCGGAATACCCAGCGCAGCCAGGTCCGCCGCCGGACCAACACCCGACAGCAACAGAAGCTGCGGCGAGTTGATGGCGCCCGCGCTAAGGATCACTTCGCGGCTGGCCTGCACGAACTTCAGCGCGCCTTCGTGGACGAATTCGACGCCGGTACAGTGCGTGCCTGAAAAACGCAGGCGGTGCGTCATGGCCCGCGTCAGCACCGTCAGGTTGGGCCGGGACAGCGCGGGGCGCAGATACGCCTTGGTGACGCTGAAGCGCAGACCGTCCTGGATGGTCATGTTGAAGTAGCTGACGCCTTCCATGCGGCCGCTGTTGTTGTCGTCGATGTAGGGCAGACCGACAGACTTGGCCCCTTCGACCAGCGCCTGCGCGATGGGGTTGGGATCGACGGGAGGAGAGACCGGAATCGGACCGCTGCCGCCGCGATACTCGCTTGGCCCGCCCGACCAAGACTCAAGGCGCTTGAGCACCGACAGCATGCTGCGATAGTCCCAGCCCGCGTTGCCAAGATAGGCCCAGTGGTCATAGTCGGCGGCGTGGCCGTGTACCCAGGCGTTGGCGTTGTGACTGTGACAGCCACCCAGCATCTTGCCGCGCGGGCAGTGTACGACGCGGCCGCTGCAGCCTTTTTGCGGCACGGTGTTGAAGCACCAGTCGAGATCGCCATAGAAGAGCGAAGTCCACTTCAGCGGATCCTGCACATCGGGCAGATCATCGGTACCGCCTGCTTCCAGCAGCAGCACGCGTGTGTGCGGTTGTTCTGACAGTCGCGCAGCCAGCACACATCCGGCCGAGCCGGCTCCAACAACGATGTAGTCATAGGTTTCTGGTGAAGCGGTCACTGGATCCCCCTGGCTTGAGCCCTGGCGCCCTCATTCACCATCAAAAAAGTAGGGCACCTAACTAAAACAGGAAGCATTGCATCACGCGCACCACCTACGAGTCAATGCGCGGACCAGTAGTCGGGCAGCCTTGGGAAAGGGATCGGGCCGTGCTGCGAGAGGCCTGGACTGGCGATGCCCCGTCAGGCCGGCTCAGGTGCCTTGGGGCGCCGAAACCAGCCACATGGCTAGAGATAGTTCACAGTTACACAATTCTGTAAGGAACAAATCGGTTAGATTATCTGGAGTGGAAGAGCTTGTCCTAGCCAAGCGGGCACACCCAGGCCTTATTTGCCATCTGGGATCGGGTGCTCGCTCGTTCCAACCATGCACGCCTCTGGCACGAGGCTGCGCCAAACGGGTTGACTGATGGACGCCGGCAACTACGCCATCCTTGCGCGGCTGAGCGAGGGCCCCTTGGGGACTCTCTATGAAGGCACGCACAAACAGACGCACGAGCGCGTCGTGGTGCGGGTCCTGCCAGCGACGATCGGCCGCGAGACCAACGCGCTCGGCCGACTGCTGGCCTTGCAGCGCGCACTGCACCGCCTAGAAGCTGAGCGCAGCGTCGTGATGCCGATGCGCGGCCCCAGCCAAGGGGGGGACCCGGCGATTACCGGCATTCTTGAGTGCGGGCGGTTTCCCGACGGCAGCCTTTTTGTGGTCAGTGAGTTTGTAAGCGGCGAGAGCCTGTCGACGCAGCTCCGTCGGCACTCAGGACTGCCGCTGCCGAACAAGGCGCTGCGGATTGGCCGTCAGCTCTCGGCGCTCCTGGCCGTTGCCCACGGCGCTAACATCCACCACTTGGCGCTGCGGCCGGACAAAGTGCTGCTGGTCTCAGGAGGCGCGGGTCCCGACGGTGATCACCTGAAGCTCTTGGATCTGGGGCTGCTGACCGCGCTCGGGCGAATTCCCCGTGGCGACGAGATCCCGCCGACGAGCCTGCCGTATACCGCGCCGGAGTTTCGCCGTGGAGAGCCGGGTGCCGGTGGCCCTGCCGACGTGTTCTCGCTAGCGGTGATTCTGCATGAGATCGGCGCCGGGGGTCTGCCTACAGCCTCGCGCAGCAGCTATCCCGGCCTTGCGGGCCATGAAGGTCAGACTGGGCTCATGCAGATGCTGCCGTCGTGGCTGCAGCCGTTTGCCGAGCTGCTCGATCGCATGATGCAGCCTGTTCCCGGCGAGCGTCCGACGATGAGTCAGGTGGCGGCGACCTTGCAACAGCTAAGCGCCTTGGTGCCTTCGGCTTCCGGCACCAGCCTGCCGCAGTCTGGCCCGTCGGGAATCAGCCTGCCTCCGCCGCCGGTATCTGGGGCGACGCCCAAGATGGCTCCGCTTCTTGGCGCGCTGCCCGGATCGATGAATTCGCTGCGGGACGAGGTCCCGGCGCTTGATCGCTCGGGGCCCAACTCTGTCCCGGTGTCGCGTCCGGTCGATGCGGCAGCGTTGGTCCGCGAGGCTGTGCCTGAGCCAACTCGGCCGCTTAGCGACTCGCAGACGACGCCGCAGACGTCCACTTCCGCGATGAGTGCCTCGCAGCGGACGCCGATTATTCCAAGCCGGGTCAGCTTGCGAGCCGCCTCGCAGCGAACGCCGAGCATGCCGACCTCCGTCGGAACTGGAACTGCCACCGCGTTGTCACCCGAGCCAGTGCAGGCGACCTCTCAGGGCTCTGCTGCTCTAAGCTCCGTGACGCCGCAAGGCGCGCAAGTCGCTGAGCCCGAGACGAAAGACCGCCAGGTGCCGGTGGTCGATGCCGTATCCGACCTGCCAACGGCTGCGGTGCGGCCTGCGGCTACGTCGGCGCTGCGCGACAGCCAAGTCACGCCAACAGCGCCGTACGATGTGCGCCCGATCCACGCGGCGCCGGTCGCTGCTGCGACGCCACCTGCTTCTGTGACGCCGCCTGCTCCAGCAGTACAGGCTGCACCTGCAACGCCAGGCGCGACGCCTTTGGTCGCATCGGCAGTGGCACCCATAGCAGCCAGCCCAGTGCCGGTTGAGCCGGCGCGGGCTGGCTCAAGTCCACAGAGCGCCGCCAGTCCCGCTGCTGCGCCCGCCTCCAAGCGTCGCGAGACGAGCCTGGATGGCGAACCAGCCGAGATCGAGCTGAGCATGGTCGAAGAGCCTACGCTCAGCTCTGAGCCGACGCAGGCGGGTGTCGCCGCGGGCAAAAAAGCACCAGCAGCCGATGGGGTCATTGAGCTCAATGCCGAGTACACGCTGAACCCACAGCGCCCCAGCGAGCGCCGTGACAGCTTGGCGTTTGGTGTCACCCATCGATCCGACGACAACCATGGCCCGGCCAATGGCACCGGAACCGGCGGTGGCCGAACCGCGGCAACGCCCGTAGAACCGGGACTTGGCGGCAGCGCGGTCTTGAAGGTTGGTCAGCTCGTCGGCAACTTCCGCATCGTTTCAAAGATCGGCCAGGGAGGCATGGGCGCGGTATACGCCGCCGTCCATCGCCAAATCGGCCGTCGCGCCGCAGTCAAAGTGCTGCATGGGCCACTGGCCAAGACGTCGGACTATGCGCAGCGCTTCTTGAACGAAGCGCGTGCCGTGAACATCCTGCGTCACCCGAACCTCGTCGAGATCTTCGACTTCGGCCAGTTACCGGACGGCACGCTGTACATCATCATGGAGTTTCTGGAGGGCGAGTCGCTGCGCGCCAAGCTGCGTCGCAGTCGCAAGCTCCCCGAAATACAGGCGATCGAGCTGGCTCGCCAGATGGCACAGGCGCTGGATGCCGCACACCAAAAAGGCATCATTCACCGCGACCTGAAGCCGGAAAACGTCATGCTGGTGTCGGATGCAGTGCGTCCGACGGAGGATCGCGTCAAGATCCTCGACTTCGGTATCGCCAAGGTGAACCAGCAGAGCCAGCAGAACAAGCAGAGCCCGGCCCCAAAGAGCGAAGACGGCGAAGACTTCCAGACGGCGATCGGCACGACGATGGGCACGCCCAAGTACATGGCGCCCGAGCAGTATGCCGATGCCAGCAAAGTCGATGGCAAGGCCGACGTCTTTGCCCTGGGCGTCATGCTGTACGAAATGGTCGCCGGGCAGGTTCCGTTTCCCAAGACGTCGCTAGCAGCATTTCACCAGCCCGCGAAACCTATCGCGGAAGTCGAGCCCAGCGTATCGCCCAAGCTGGCCCAGCTTATCCACCGCATGCTGACGCCCAAGAGCTTGGATCGTCCCGGCATGCGCGAGGTCTTAGAGCTGTTGACGCCGCCGGCAACCGAGGTTCTGGTCGCGGTGCCTGCCCCGCCCAAGCCGAGCCATTTCGGGCGCTGGATGTTCCTTTCAGCAATCGTGGCTGCTGCGATTATGGCGGCCGGTGTCTATATCGGACGCACGCGGAATCCGACGGTGGTAACGCCACCGGAAGCTCCCGAAGAAGCCGACTTCTTGATCGATGTGGCGGGGCCGAAGGCACGCGCGCTGGGTGTCTTGTATCAGGGGCTGCGCTCGACAGAGCCACAGCTTCGTGGACATGCGGCACTGATGCTTGGGCTCAGCCGCGACGTGACCCAGCGCAGCAGCATCGCGACGCTGCTTAAAGACCAGAATCCCATGGTGCAGGCGCAAGCCGCCGAGGCCCTGGGCCAGCTTGGGGCCAGTGATGCACATGGCGAGCTTCTGGCTCTTCTCGACGGAAATATGCCCCCTGGAGTGCGCGTCACGGTGGCCGGTGCGCTCGCTCGGTTGGCGCATCCGCGCGGCAAGCAGGTGCTGACCGAGCTTCTGCAAGATCCATCTGAGTCGATTCGCATCACCGCCGCGTTGCTCTTGCTAGAGAGCGGCGATTCCAAGGCGGCTGAGCCGCTGCGCACCGCGCTGCAAAATCCGCAGCTGCCCGAGAAGCTGTCGTGGAACATTCTGCGTCGTTTGGCGCAGATCGGGGACACGCAGGCCCAGCAACAGCTAACGGCGCGAATGGCTGGCGATGGCTTCACCGATCGACGCATCACGGCGGCGGGCTATCTGGCTGCTTTGGGCGATGATCGGGCTCGGGCGCTGCTGAACCAAGCCGCGCAGCGTCCCGGCCCGCAGCAGCTTGTGGCTGCGAACCTGCTCGCCGAGGTAGGCGACTTCAGCGTCTATCCGCTGTTCAAGAAAGTCTCGGCCGATGGCCGCCAGGCAGGCGATGTGCGGCAGCTTGCGCTGCAAGGCATGGGAAGCTGCGGTCGCCGACATGGCGCTGTGCTGCTCGCTGGCATTCTGGACGAGCTGTCGTCCCAGCCGCTGCTGCGGCAACAAGCAGCGGGGGCCATCTTGCAGATTACCGGCGGCGACCCGGCACAAATTGCCCGCCAGAGCATGAGCTGGGCGCAGGCCGCACTGAGTCACGACGACTGGGTGGTGCGCCAGAATGCGACGACGGTTCTGGCAGATCTAGACAGCGATCAGGCTGTGCCTTTGTTGGCGCGTGCGCTGTCGGATAGCCAGCGTGAAGTCCGGCGCAGCGCCGCCACGGCACTTGGTCAGAAGAACTTGCGGGCGGCACTTTCAGCGCTTCGCGTGGCGCTCAACGACGCGGATCCCGAGGTTCGGCAGGCGGGTTTGCGTGCCATGGTCAACATCCTGGCCAGCATGGGCAGCGCCGGATCCAAGGCCACCAGCGACGAGACGCGCATCCGATTGCAGCAGCTGGCTGAGAGCGGAATGCCTGAAGAGCAAGTCATGGCCAGCGCCACGCTTGCGCGCTTGGGGGATACAGCGCAGCTTGAGCGGCTGCGCGGCATGCTGAGCTCACCGAATGCTGTGCTACGTCGGCTGCTCGTCGAGACAACAGCGGGCGATGAAGGTCTTTTGAAACAGGCTCTTAGCGATGCGGACTTCAGCGTTCGCTTTGCCGCCGCGCGTCGCCTGGGGGCCTTGGGTCAGCGGGATGCTGCGCCTGTGTTGAAAGAAGGCTTGAGCGGGGGCGGTGCCGACAGCCTGATTGCATATGGCTTGCTGCGCAAGCTGGGTGAAGCGGTGGTGCCACCGGCTGGCTTTGTCGACCAGATCGGGCGCGATACGGCGACGACGCGCGCTTTGCTGGAGATCATCTCGGACCTGCCGCCAAGCGACGTGTTGCCGCTGCTGATCAAGGCGCGCTTTGACTCGGCCCCTGCCGTGCGCCGTCGTGTTGCCGAGGTCGCGACCAGCTTCTATCTGAAGAACCACGACGAGTCGCTGCTGCAAATCGTCTATAGCCTGAGCAACGATCCCGATGTCAGTGTCCGCACGCGCACAGGTGCGTTGCTTGCCAAGCTGATGGGCAAAGAGACAGCACCCAAAGAGCCCGCCGATGTACCCGCCGATCTGGCCAGCGCTCCGGTTGATGCGGGTGCTGCCCCGGTGGCGCAAAGTCGCGGACGGCTGCGCATTGTCGGAGAGCAGTGGGTACGCATCACGATCGATCAGCACATGAACATCCAGATCGGCCCGCCTCCCTTTGAGCTGAGCCTGGATGCCGGTCCGCACACAGTATCGTTTACGGGCGGTGCCGTCGAAGTGACGGTCCCCTCTGGCGACACGGCGCTGGTGCAGATTCCGGTCAGCCATGCCGAGCAGCTACTGCACGACACGGCGGACGCGATCGCTCGGCGGGAATACATGCGTGCGCAGCAGCTATTGGATCGCGCACGTGCGCTCGTGGGGCGAGGCCGCGGACCGAAGGCCGCTCAGGCGGAACTCTTGCTGTTGCAGTCCCGTCTTTTCGAAACACAAGGCCGCTTGCCAGAGGCGATGGGAGAGTTGGAGCGCATGCAGCGCCTGCCCGAGACCGCGCGCAAGCCAGAACAGAACATGGCGGCACAGGCAGCCATCGCACGCCTATCTGCTCGTCTGGGACGCATTCGGGTGAGCAAAGAAGTCGAAGGGCGCTGTGTCTATGCCGACCAGTGGGTTCGCCCTGGCGAGCATCGCATTGCCGAAGATGGGGGCCAGTTCCGTACCGTCCGTGTCCGCGAAGGCAGCATGGCTGAAGTGAAGCTCTGTCAGGGCGCGGTGCCGCTGCCTTAGGACCACCGCGCACCAGTTTGAGAGTTCGACCGATGCATCGACGTTCTTTGCCGCTGTACCTTGCTGTCGGCTGCTTGGCTTTGAGCCTGCTGCAGTCGGAAGGTTCGCTTCGTGTGCCCTCGGCGTATGCGCAGCCGCATCGCGCCACGCCGCCGCCGCTTGAGACAGACCCGCGATTTGGCCCCATTTTTACGCGCGGGGTTGAAGCCCTGCTTGGCCAGCGCCTCGATGAGGCCCTGACGGTGTTTGAAGATCTGTATCGTCAGACACCGCGTCCGACGCTGCTGTATTACCTGGGCAAAGTGGCGCAGGCACAGCAGCGACATGCTGCAGCGTTTGATCTGTATCGACGATTTCTGCGCGGTGCGGGCGATGACATCGACGCGGACACGCGGCTAGAAATCCAGCACTATCTGGCCAGCGCTACGCCGCCCGAGTGCGAAGTCGCCGTTGCAGGAGAGAGCGCGGCGCTGCTGACAGTCGACGGTCGCATCGCAGGCACGCTGCCGCTGGATCACAGCCTGGCTCTGTTGCCCGGCACGCACAAGCTGGTCCTTTCACACGGCCGTCGCAAGGTCGAGACCCAGGTGAACCTGCTGGCCCGTCGTCGTGCCGAGGTTCGATTCACCTTGGTGCCTTCGCTGGCTCTGCTGACCTTGACACCGGCCGTGCTGATGCTGCCCGAGCTTGAGCCTCGCGCGCTAGAACCCTCGTTAGCGGTGCCGCTGCAGAGCGCCCTGCGTGAGACGCTGGCCCAGCAGAACGCGGTCTTGCTCACCCCCGAAGCGCAGGCTGAGCTATTGCAGCGTCATCCCGATCTTGCGTCGTGCATCAACCAACCCTCGTGCCAAGAGCGCTTGGGTCAGCTGGCCTCGGCGCAGTTCGTCTTGCGGCTGCATGTTCGCGCCAACGCCAGCCCGACATCGCCCGGACAGATGACGGGCGCTACGGCCACAGACACAGGCTTCTCGTTTAGCGTCAAGCTGCTCGATGTCGATGTTGGGCAGATCAGCGTGCAGGCATCACAGACCTGTCCCGACTGCAACCTGCGGCGCGCTATTGGGCAGATCAGCGAGGTGACGGCCGAGCTATTCCGCCAGGCCTCGTCTCGTCCACGCGGCACGCTTGAAATCGACAGCGACCCACCGGGTGCCCTGGTGCAGGTCGATGGCCGCACGATCGGCACGACGCCCTTTCAGCGCGATGCGTTCGTTGGTCCGCACGAGGTCTTGGTCAGCAAGTCCGGTTACAGTCCCTATAGCGCCACGGCCCAGATCGTCGACGGTGGTACAGCCAAGCTGCAGGCGAGCCTGCCTGCGATTGTCGCGCCGCCATCTCCGTATCCTCGCATTCGGCGCATCGCCAAGTGGAGCCTGCTCGGCGTCGGCCTGGCTTCAACCCTGATCGGAGCCACGCTGCTTGGCGTGGGCGGCAGCCGCCCGCTGTGCGCGGATGTCTCGCCAGGAAGCATGACCCCGTGCTGGAGCGGCAATCTCAAGCCGGCGGGCATCACCTTCCTGGTGCTTGGACTTGGCTCGCTTACGGCGTCCGGCGGGTTGTTCTTGTATGACCTCACCAATACGCCAGCGACAACCAAGCCAAGCGCGGCGCTTGTTGACAGCACACCTGCGACGCTGGCGGCGCTGCGTTTCTAGCGCGGTCCAGGGCCGGCTGCGGTCGCGGCCTAGCCGTCGAGCGCCAGGCTTTTGTGGCCATCGCGCCAACGCCAGTGATAGACTGCGTTCAATGTCGCGTTCGTCGCTCCACCTTGCCATTGCCGCTCTGTCGAACTGTTCGGCCCGGTTGTTAAAAGCCCGCCGGATCTCGCAGCGCGTGGCACTCCTTCTTGGGGGGGGAGCGCTCATCTGTTCTGTCGGATGTGGCTCGCCAGCGACGGCAGAAAGCGGCTCGGCATTGGTTGCGGGACTGCCGAAGTGCGACGCTTCGCTGCTGCATCCGCGCATTACCATCGCTACGGCGGCGTCGCTGCCTGGCAAGTTGATTGTGTATGTCGACGGCGTGATGGCTTGCTTGGATGACGCCAGCCGCGTCGATCAGCTGGTCTCGCAGGTCGAGGGCCGCTCGAAGTAGGGGCACGCGCAGGCACTGGATTCAGCGACGACAAGCGCGCATGGCATGGGGCAAGGGCCAGCAGCGAGCTGTCTACTTCATCAGCGTCGACTGCTCGCCTAGAAAGAAATACCCGGCCGCAAACAGGCTCAACACGAGCAGCCAGATCAGCAGCCAGATCAGCCAGCCCCGCGTCACACCGCCGCGTCCCATCGTCACAGTGCTGCGCAGATGTTTGTCCAGCGTGCTGGCTGATGCACCCTGCTCGCGCAGCAGGGCCACGGCCCGTGGATTGAGCTGCGGCAGTGGCTGCGTCGCAGGCGTGTCATCGACGCGCAGCCCCCCTCCAGGAAGGCGAGGTGCAGGCATGGGCTGCGGCATCGTCTTGTCCGTCGAAAGAAGGGGCTTAATCGGCGGTTCCAGTCGCGGTCGCGTCGGCTCGGATGAAAGCGGGGCCCGTGATGGTTCAGTTCGACGTTCCGTGGGTCCAGCTTTGGCGGTTACCACCGTCGGGGCAGCCGGAAGATCGGCTGTCTCGCCGCTTGTGGGGCCCGCGTCAGCGCTGGCAACCAAGCCAGCGGGGACTCCGGTGCGGACGGTTTCAAATGCCGCTAGCCCTTTGGCCGCCGGCTTTGCACCTGCATCGGCGGCGCTCGGTCGTGCCAGCGATGAACCGGGCAGCAGCGGCCCCCCAGCCGCCGACACTCCATCCCCTGCTTTGCTGCTGCTCTGCATCACCGCAGCGCTGACGATGGCTGCCGAGAACATCTGACTGACATCCGATCGGCGGGACGAAGCGGCGGCCAGTGCTTGTGCCTCGGGTACGGTCGCCACACGCTTGAGCAGCTCTCCTGCGTCCTGCGGTCGACAACTGGGGTCAACCGTCAGCGCCTCGTCGATAACCTTTTGCAGCTCGGCCGAGAACTTGCCGGTAGGAACGAGCTCGTTGAGCGTGCGTGGTGGTGTCACCAAGCGCATCATCGTCATCACGGTGTCGGACACTTCTGAGGACTGTCCCCAGGGCATGCGTCCGCTCAGCATCTCGACGAGGATCAGCGCCAGTGCATAGACATCGCTGAACTTGCCGACCTCTTGCCCCTCAAGCTGTTCCGGCGACATGTAAAGGGCGGTGCCCATGCGGGCGCCGGCCATGGTCTTGGTGCGGTTGCCCGCGGCCAAGAGCAGCTTGGCGATGCCAAAGTCGAGGACCTTGACGACTTCTTCGACCTGCCCTTCTTCGTTCACTTTGCGGGCGATGAAGATGTTCTCGGGCTTGAGATCGCGATGAATGATTCCCTTCCGGTGGGCCACCACCA
The DNA here is from genome assembly GCA_964554495.1 of uncultured Myxococcales bacterium. GTDB lineage: Bacteria > Myxococcota_A > Polyangia > Palsa-1104 > JAEUJZ01 > JAEUJZ01. The sequence goes on along the minus strand of CAZKOY010000026.1, from coordinate 16,366 downwards.
TGGCTTTCACGGCTGGCACCCAGAGCTCAAGCGCGCGATCGGGCAGCAAGTGATGCTCGCGATGAATCAGCGTCGCCAGGTTCTCGCCATCGAGATATTCCATGGCGATATAGACTTGGCCGTCATCGGTGCGCCCGCAGTCATAGATGGTGATCGCGTTCTGGTGGTCGACCGTGCTTGCGGCCAACGCTTCTTGCTCGAAGCGCGCGACCATCTCGGGATTGCGCACGAGATCGGGGTGCAGCAGCTTCACTGCCACTTCCCGCCCCATGGGTAACTGCACCGCGCGGTGGACGGTGCCCATATTCCCTAGGCCGATCGTGGCCTTTAGTACGTAGCGTCCGGCGACAATGCGCGCCTTCTGCTCGACGGCCGTGCCGTCCTTTGGACAGAACTCGGTGTCGTCTGAGTAGACGGCTCCGCATGCCGGACAGTACCGGCTAGTATCGAGCGACTGAGTCACAGAATTCGCCGATTTTGGGACATGTTATCACGCACTAAGACCCTGCCGGCGACGATCCTGCGTCAGGATTTTTCACAGGGCAGGGTCGGGACAGCACCCGCCATGTCCGCCTCGTTGTCCTGAAGATGCGCCGTCGAAACAGCGATTGGTCCCGGCCCTCGTTTGCCGTAAGATGAAAAAGAGTGCGTGGGGGCACTGGTGTCTCTCTCGGCAGCCAGTTCGTCAATCATCCGGGTGTGTTCAGTCTGTGGCACGAGGTATGCGCACGGCACTGCACACGCTTGCGCCTCGGATCGTAAGAGCGCCCAGGAAGGGGACGATCTTCTCGGAGCGATCCTCGGGGAGCGCTATCGCATCATCTCAGCGATCAGCAAGGGTGGCATGGGCGTGGTCTATCGCGCCCAGCACATCGTCCTCGACAAGTCAGTGGCTGTGAAGGTGATGCTGCAGACGCAGGACGATGGCGCGCACCAGCGCTTCTTGCAGGAAGCCAAGCTCGCCTCGCTGGTACATCACCCAAACATCGTCGAGATCTTTGACTTCGGCGTCTTGACCAGCAACCAGCCCTATCTGGTCATGGAGCTTCTGGTCGGTCAGACGCTGGCTGATGCCATTGCGCAAGGCGCTCTGTCCTCTCGACGGGTCTGCAATATTGCGGCGCAGGTCGCGCGGGGTCTTGCGGCCGTGCATGAAAAAGGCATCGTTCACCGCGATCTGAAGCCGGCCAATATCTTTTTGATTTCGCAACAGCCAGTCGCTGGCGACGCAGCAGCGATGTCCAGCAGCAGCGAGCGAGTCGTGCCCGAGGAACAAGCCAAGGTCGTCGACTTTGGCATTGCCACCTTGGTTGCTCCCGATGCCACGCCGCGCCAGGACTCAAATCCAACGCCTGCGCGCTTGACCGTGCCGGGTATGGTGATGGGCACGGCCGAGTACATGTCACCTGAGCAGGCGCAAGGTCACAAAACGGATCATCGCGCTGATCAATACGCGCTTGGCTGCATCATGTACGAAATGCTGACGGGGCAGGTGCCGCATCAAGGATCGACGGCCGCAGCGACGATGCTCAAACACTTGACCGATCGGCCAACTCCGCCGAGCAAGGTGCGGCCCGAGCGCAATATTCCTGCCGCGCTGGAAGGCATTGTCGATCGGGCGATGTCTTTGCGTCCCGAGGATCGCTTCGAATCGATGAGCGCGCTTGAGCGTGAGCTCATGGTGCTCAGCGAAAACTTGCGCACGCGCAATCCGTCGACCGCTTCGCTGCGTCTGCCGAACTTCGGCGAGCTTGCCAAGCGCACCATCAAGCCGACGCGTACCGGATTTTATGCGCTCGCAGGCGGGCTCTTGATCTCGCTGCTGATCATCAGCGGCTTGCTGATCAAGCTGCGCAAGACGACGCAGCAGGCGCGACAGGTCGAAAAGATCGCGGCCAAAGCCATCATGGATGCCACGCCAAAGACCGCAAAGCCGATCGTATGGCGCTTGGCATCGAATCCACCTGGTGCCGAGGTCGTGCGCCTAGCGGATGGGGCTGTCCTGGGCACCACGCCGTTCAAAAAGGAAGCTGCGCCGAGTCCGGGCGAAGAGGCGGTGCAGCTTCGCCTGGATGGATATACCGCCATTACGCTGCAACTAAGTCGCGGAAACAGCGAAGAACATGAAAGAGAGCTGCAGCCCGTGTCGGTCGTTGCAGCGAAGAGCAAGAAGGGCAACAACCACAAAAAGAGCAGCAGCAGCAGCAGCAAGAAGGGCAAGGGCAAGAAGCGTGGGGGCTCGGTTCGAGATAACGATGACGTGGCGATTATCAAATAGTCTCTTGGTGCTGTTCTGTCTGGTCGGTTGGCTGGGTCTAGGAGAGCGCGAAGCGTGCGCAGATGACTTCACGGACCACTACAACCGCGGGATGAAGCTTTATGAAGACAAAAGTTACGAGGAAGCCGTAACCGAGCTGCAGAAGGCATACGAGATTCGCCAGTTACCGCGTCTGCTTCTGAACATCGGCACTGTGTTTCGCAAGATGGGCAAGGCTCGTGAGGCACTGAGCTACTACGAGCTGTATCTGAAGGCGGAGCCCAATCCACCGCGCAAAATCCGCAAAGAGCTCGACGAGTTCATCCCTGCCACGCGCGCCCTCCTGGAAAAACCAAGCGGACCAGAGGGCCAGGGAGCTGCGTCGGCGGGCAGCGCCGGAACGCCTGCTTCCTCCTCGAAGTCAGCGACATCGACGTCTTCCGAGCCGCCCATTTACAAGCGCCCATGGTTCTGGGGAGTCGTCGGTGGCGTGGCGGGTGCGGTGCTGATCGCGAGCATCGCAGGAGGTGTTGTCGCGGAACAAAGACGGATTCCTGGCGATATTCAGATCATCCAGCTGCAGCTGCGCTTTTGATCGCTGGCCTAGCGTCTGATCGACCGTTTGACTAGCCGTATCTTGGGGGTCTGTTATGCACCATGCGTGTCTCCGCAATCGCGGGAAGCTTACGAGATCGGGCCGCGGCATAGCGGCTCTGTCCGTCGCCGGATGTCTGGTCTCGCTTTCTACCCAGAGCGGCTGCGAAAACCGCCAGGTCGCGGTGATCTCGCTGAAGAACCGAGCGCCGGAAGCGACAGCCATCGGTGCCTACTACAAGCTCAGCGAGCCCTCGTACCGCAGCGCTGGCATTCGCGGCAACCTCGACCGCTTCGGCATCGAAGCGTCGCTCGGCACGATGGGTGACCTAGATGTTCAGGTCTTTTCATACGCCAATGATGTGCCCTGCAGCCTTGGGTCAGGTGGCGGCTCGGTTCATTTGCCTGGCGAATTTCGTCAGAACCTGACCATCGAGCTGACCTCGACGCTGTCAACGTGCCACGGCGGGCAAGAACCGGCCGGCTTTCCAACGAAAAAGATGGCCACCTGGGCCAAGGCGACCAATGACATCTGGTTCGTTGGTGATGGCGGAAAGATCCTGCGCTGGAACGGCGAGCGCTATGTCACGGTTCCCTTGCCCGTGGGGATCGCGGGACAGCCACCTGATTGGACCGCGATCGTCGGTACATCTCGCGGCGAGGTTCTGATCGCGGGTACCAATGGCTATGTCCTTCGTTACAGCTATGCGACGAACGTGCTGGAACAGCTGGCAGTAAGCCCCATGGCTGGAGCCATGATCACGGGCCTTAACTGGCGCGCCATCAGTACCGCGGATCCATCCGTCGGTGATGTCTGGCTGGCGGGCACAGGGGGCATCGTGGGCGTCTACACTCCCGCTGGGTTGGCCAAAGTGGACGCATATGCGCTCACTTGTAGCTTGGGTGCGCTGTTCATGCGCGACCTGAACAGCGTGTCGTGTGTCGCGGCCTCGCGCACGGGGCTGCCGCCTTTGTATGACTGCTGGTTTACCGCCGATAACGGCACCCTCATTCGCCGCAACATTCAGCTGCAAACCAACTGCAGCATCCAGCCGATTACGCCACCCATTTCGGCGAACCTGACCGGGGTCTGGGTTGGCGTGAATGTTCCCGCCAATCGCCTCGACCTGCGTATCGTCGGAACTGGCACCACCATCTTGCGTGGCACCGTGGCGCTGGACTCCGCTATCACTCCTCTGCTGACGAGCTTCTCTTCCTACAAGCCGTACTTGCCGGGCAGCTTCAATGCCGACTTTTTGGCCATTGGTAGCTCGCCTGATTCGCTTGGTCGCAATAGCACAGCGCAGGTCTGGGTAACCGGCAACAACGGCACGGTGTTGCGCTGGGATGAAACCCCCCAGGATCCTTCGGGCTTCGTACCGTTTACGCTGATCAACACGCGGATGGTCAGCACCTTCGAACGGCTGACCGCGACTAGCGATGGCGTCATCACAACTGGGCCTGGCCCAGCGCTGTTCTATGCGGGTTCGTTGTTTGCTCCGCGAAGCTAACGGTTCGTCGCTGCGATTTTCCCGTCGATGATCGGCAGGCCGTTGTGCCTTGATCTTGCCGGCTAGCGTCGGTGCAGGATGAACGAGTTACAGAACACCGAGTACGTCTGATACGGCACGGCCTGCCAGTGCGGGTGAGCTTCCAGAAATTCGCGGAACGCTCGCTGCTCGCCCTTGTTGGGATCGCCGCGGTACATGAACCAGTCGTCGAAACAGATCAGCGCACCGTCTTGCAGGATCGGCTCGACGCCGAACAGCGCTTCGCGCGCTGACGGATACAGGTCGCTGTCGATATGAACCAATGCGGCCTTTTCCGTCTTGCCTGGAATCAGCTCAGGCAAAGTCTGCGAGAAAAGCCCGACTAGAAGCTCGGGATCGCGCAGCTCACACTGGCGGAACAGCGCACGAATCGACTCGGGCGTAATCGGCTCGCCATAGCTCAACGTTGGATGGCCTTGCAGATAGTTCGTGGCAAACGAGCCGCGTCCCCAGCGCGGATGGATCTGATCGTCGTCAGGCAGGCCTGAAAATGTGTCGAGGCCAAACAGACGGCGACTGCGGCAGGCCGCTTCACTGTATTGCCAAAGCGCCAGGTTCTCGTCGAGAAGCACACCAAGAAGCCCCAGGCTTTTGCCCACAGAAACGCCAAACTCGATGATGTCCCCTTCGATGCGTTCCCAGTTGATGAACTGAATAGCGTTTACAAAGAACGCCGTGCGCGCGTCGTATTTCAACCACTCTCGCGTGTCGCGAATGCTCATCGTCATGATGCAGATCCTTGCCCTGGCGATTGACAGATCACGGGCAGCGACTCGATGCCGCGCACGAATACATTGCGCTTCCACTCTGGATTGAGCGTCGTCGGCTCTAGACCTGGAAGCTGCGTCAGAAGGGCGGTGAGACCCACTTCGCCTTCCACCCGCGCAAGCTGCGCACCCAGGCAGTAATGAACGCCGCCGCCGAAGGACAACACCTTCACATTTTGTCTTCGTACATCGAGTCGATCGGGGTCATCAAAGACCTCGGGATCGCGGTTGGCTGCATTGAGCAGACACAGCACGTACTGTCCGCGCCCGATGACACGACCACCGATCTCGACCGGCTCCATGGCAGTCCGCCTGGCGATGGCCACTGCTGTGTCGTACCGCAAGAGCTCTTCGATCGCGCCGCGGATCAAGCTGGGATCTTCCTGCAAGATCTGCAGCTGTCGCGGATGGCGAAACAGCGCCAGCATGCCATTGCCGAACAGGTTGATGACTGTGTCGTGTCCGGCACAAAACAGCAGGATTAGGTTGGCGACCAGCTCTTCCTCTGTGAGCTTTCCTTCGTCGGTGGCAAGCACCAGATCGTGGAAGAAACCCTCTTTGGGTTGTGCGCGATCGGCGCGCATCATCGAAAGAAAAAAGTCGCGGAAGCCATACGCGCTCTGATTCGCCCACGCGGTATCAGCCGGCGTCATGGGCGTCGGATCGGTCGGCCGCATCATCGCGTGCGTCCAGTCGACCAGCGGTGCGCGCTCAGACTCGGGAATCCCCAAGATTTCGCAGATCACGCGAAACGGTAGCGGGTGTGCAAAGTCCGCGATCAGATCCATGCCACCGTTCGCCTTGGCGTTGCCGATCAGCTCGTCGACTACTTGGCTGCTCAGGCGCCGCAAGGTGTCCAAGCGCGCGGGCGACACGGCCTTGGCGAATAGCGCGCGGATGCGCGTGTGATCGGGCGGATCGGCACCGAGAAGCTGTGTGCGGATGATCTGGTTGTATGGCTCAGCAAACACTGGCTTCAGCGCCTCGATCTGCATCAGCTGATCGAGACCAATGCCAAAGCGCTTGTCGAAGAGCACCTGCTTGACGTCGTTGTATCGCGACAACACCCAGCAGTATCCCGTTCGCGACCAGTGAACTGGATCGAGCGCTCGCAGTCGATGTAGGTCTGGGTACGGATCGACGCGAAAGTGAGGAGCAAGGGGCAGGTACAAGTCTTCGTACGAATACACTGGTTCGCTCATGGCAACCCGTCCGTTTAGTCGCGGCCCTTCCTTCGTCCCTACATCCACAGAGCAGCCGACCCGCCGCGCTACGCCCAGCTACGCCACGCAGATCGAACTGCAGCCTTCCATGCAGCATCGCATGCGGTCTGTGCAAAGGGGGGCCTGAAAGTGCTTCGCTTGCGGGTCTTGCAGGGCGACCACAAGCGGTCCCGAGATCTTAGCTAGTCCCGAGGCGAGCGACTGGTCTATAGTAAACGTGAGCGCCATTTTATCGACGGCGCGCTGGAGAGTGTAGAGCCTTCTATGCCGCAGCCGGCAGACATGATCGGCCGCACCTTGGCCCGAACGTACCAAATCGAACGCCTCCTGGGTGGCGGCGGTATGGGCGCGGTCTATGCAGCGCGCCACGTGCGCACAGGCGGTATGTTCGCCGTCAAGGTTCTGCACCGCGAGACGGCCGCCGATGCCGAGATCTACAAGCGCTTTCAGGACGAAGCGCGAACGGTATCGGCCCTGCGTCATCCGCATATCGTGCAGGTCACAGACTTCGATGCGGACGAAGACGGCGCGCCATTTATCGTCATGGAGCTGCTGGAAGGTGAAGACCTCTACCAGCGGCTCTGCACCGTCGGAAAACTGCCGCTCGATCAAGTTCTGGATATTGGGCGTCAAGTCGGCAGCGCGCTGCATGCGGCGCACGATCGCGGCGTAATCCATCGCGACATCAAACCGCAGAACATCTATCTGGTTCGCCACGAGCTCGCCGACATGGTGACCGAGATCGCCAAGGTTGTGGACTTCGGTATCTCGAAGATCCGTCGTGCTGGTGCCCAGATGACGCGCGACATGACGATCTTGGGCACGCCGCAGTTCATGTCTCCCGAGGCAGCGCTGGGTCAAAACTCACAGCTCGATGGTCGCGCGGATCAGTGGTCGCTCGGCGTAATCATGTACCTGTCGCTATCGGGCAAGCTGCCTTTCGACGGCGAGAACCTGGTCGGTGTTCTGTACATGGTGGTCCATGAGCAGCCGGTGCCGCTCAAAGAGCTGTGCCCCGATGTGCCCGATCACGTGATCAACGCGATCGCCCGCGCCATGTCCAAAAAGAAAGACGATCGCTTCCCGCGCATGGCGGACTTCGTGCGCGCGATCAGCGGGCATGGGCAGACGGTGGGGGCGCAGATGCGCTTCACGTCGGGCCTGCAGATGAACAGCGCCGTGATGCGCATGGCGCTGCCCATTGATCCGGCTGCCTCGTCCGGTCAACTGCCGGGCTTGTCGCAAGGGGCTCTACCCGCCGTCAATGCCTCGGCCGCCGCGGCGGGTCCTGTACAGGATGCTCCGACGCGCGTGCCCCACATGGCGGCGCAGCCTGCATCATCGGCTGCGTATCCTCCGAGCACACCGAGCGCGGCCACTCGCATTCCTCACTTGGCCAAGGCATCCGGGGGCACTCCGACGCCGATTACCAGCCCCCTTGGCAACGCAGCCAATCCACCCAGCGCAGTCACGCAGCCGCAGATCGCTCCAGCCCCTGAGATGGTACGGACGATTCCCGCGATTGCTGGCGACATGCTACCGCTGACCGTGCCGGCGGGGCAGGCTCCGGCCGAGCTGGTTGCGACACCTACGACACCGACCGCGATGGCGCCGTTTCCTGAGGCACCAACGCGGGTCAACAACCAGCCCAGTGTCGAGCCAGCCAAGGCTGATGTAGCCAGCAAGCGTCCGCCCAGTGGCAATACGCCGACGAGCATTTCGATGGCATCGTCGGCCTTTGATTCACTGCTTGCGGACAGCAGCAAGACGCCAGTCAGCCCGTCATCTGGCACCGATGGCAATGCCGCGACCAGCGAGCCGCGCGAGCCTAGCGAACCGACCGATCTGCAAGCTATTCCGACGCAAGTGGCCTTCAACGCGGGGGGGCAGATTGCAGGCGCAGGCAGCGACTTCAAAGCAACCATTCCGATCACCGGCCTTGTGCCTCGCGTAAGAAAGGACGACCTGCGCAGCTCCTCAAACGCGATGAATGCCACGCTGCCGATGAGCGGCCTAAAACCTTCACTGCCGAGCAGCGCATTCGATTCAGGCATTCCCAATACGCTGTCGCGTGCAACGGGTGAGCAGGCGATCTCATCGGCCAGTCGCGCCGCCTTGAGCCTGCAGCTGCAGCAGCTTCGAGATCGTGCGTTTGCATTGACGGGCATCACTCCTCGGGAACCGCGTCGGCTGGCGATCGCGGGCGGCGCTCTGGCGGCTCTGGTCTTTGTCGTCTTGTTGCTGATCCTCCTTTCCAGCGGCGGCAGATCTTCTTCGACCCAAACGGACTCGCCGACCAGTGCTACGCCGACTCGTCCAACCGGATCGGACCCAGGTGGCCAAGCCGCGCGCCCTAGCACGGACAAGGCAGAGGACCCGAGCGCTGCGAATCCGCCGTCAACACCGAGCAAGGCTCCCGATGTTGCAGGTGGCGAGAACGCCGCAGGCGAAACCGACCCCAGTGGCACCGCAACGGCCAAGAGCAACGACCCAAAGAAGACCAAGCCGTCGACGCCAACCCCGGTGAAGAAGCCACCAACGGCGGTGGGGGTCGTGCCAAAGAAGAAGCCCAAAGTGTTCTAACGCCCCACGCGGACGATCAGCGACTGCCGCGCGAGCGCTGCTCTGCCCGCGAGTCAACACGCGTGAGAGCAGCATGAACGATTCATCGGCCGCGAGCTTGAAGACTGGTCTTGGCCCCATGCTGCCGGCGTGGTTGGCCGAACGCTTTGAGTGGGTCGAGACGCTGCACACAAGCGGAGCTTCGATCGTCGAGCGGGTTCGTGATCGCCGAGATCAGACGCAGGTAGTGCTCAAGCGCCCTGGTCTGCAGCATGCAGTTGGTGAACAGCGCTTGCGGCACGAGCACGACATCCTCGTGCAGCTAAAGCTGGCTGCTCCGATAGCGGTGGCGGCGAGGGCTCTGCCGTGCCTGCTCGACTTCATCGAATTCGTCGGCAGCGCCATGGAGCCTGGAGGCTGTGCCTTGGTTCTTGCTGACTTTGGCGCAGAGTCTCTGAGTCAGTTCCTGCAGCGCGGCACCCCCCCTTTAGCGCAGGCCCTTTCGATCGGGGCTCGTATCGCCGAGATCCTGCACGACGTTCATCTGTGCGATGTCATCCACAAGGATCTGAACCCGAATAACATCCTGGTGCGGCAAGCAGCTGAGGACATGCCGCCGCAAGTCGCGGTGCAGATCATCGACTTCAACCTCGCAACGCGCATGCCCCGCGAGCTTGAGCCAGCCATCAGCCCAGACAGCGCGGCAGCAACCGCTTACAACATCGGCAGCGCCAGCACGGGCGAGCTCAACGATGGCCGCCTAGAGGGAACGCTAGCGTACTTGTCGCCCGAGCAGTCTGGGCGCATGAATCGTTCCGTCGACTACCGCACCGATCTGTATGCGCTGGGGATCACGCTGTATCGCCTGCTTGCCGGGCGACTGCCCTTTCCCTCACGCGATCCGCTGGAGCTTCTGCACTGCCATATTGCTCGCCAGCCACCGCCACTTTCGCAGGTCGCTCCGCATGTGCCGGTCATCGTCGAGCGCATCGTTGAAAAGCTTCTCGCCAAAGCGCCCGAAGAGCGATATCAGAGCAGCCTTGGGGTGCAGCGCGATCTGGCCGAGTGCCTTGTTCGGCTGGAGCAGAGTCGTGACCATGCGACCATCGCTGACTTCGCGATCGCAACACACGACATCCGCGAGCGCTTTCAGCTCACGCAGCGCTTGCATGGTCGCGAGCGCGAGATCGTGACTCTTTCCACCTGCGTACAACGCGTCGCCGATTCCGCCAGTCCCGAGCTGGTCCTCGTAAGTGGAGCGGCCGGGATCGGCAAGAGCGCCGTCATCTCAGAGCTGCAGCGCATCCTGGTCGAACAGCATGCTCGCAGCACGCGGCCGCTTGCATCTGCATCAAACGACGGCACACAAGCGGATCGAACCGCGCCGCTTCCTGCTCCGCGCAGCCTGGGATTCTTTGCGCGCGGCAAGTTCGATCAGCTCGCCCGCGACCGTCCGTACAGTGCGCTCTTGGCTGCGCTTTCCCATGCGTTGCATCAGATCGCAAGCAGCAGCGAGAGCGTGCTGCAGCGCTGGCGGCTGCGCTTGCTACAGGTCTTGGCAAGTGCGCCAGCAGAGGGCAGCGCGGCAGTCGATAGTGCCGCTCTCGCCTCAGTCTTGTGTCCCCTGCTGCCTGAGCTTGAGATCATTTTGGGCAAGCAGCCACCTTCGCCAGAGCTTCCGGCTGCTGAACTGCGCAATCGATTTCGCGCCGCATTTCAGCGCCTGCTGAAGGCGCTATCCAGGCAGGGCATCCCGCTGATTCTGTTTCTTGACGATGTGCAGTGGGCGGACGCGGCAACGCTGGAACTTTTGCCCTTGGTCTTGGCTGATCGACGAGGTGGCAGCTTGATTGTTATCGCCGCCTATCGCGACAACGAAGTTGGCCCGGCGCATCCTCTGCACGCCTTGCTTGCCGAGCTAGCCCGCATCGCGTGCCCGGTGAATCGCATCTCGCTGGGCCCGCTTTCGGAAGACAGCTTGAACGACTTCGTCGCGGACACGCTGCACTTGCCTACGGATCAGACACGCGATCTATCAGAGCGTCTGTGGCAAAAGACTCACGGCAACGCCCTGTTCGCTGGAGCTTATCTGAGCAAGCTGTATCGCGATGGCTTGTTGCGATTCGATCGCTCAGCGCAGCGCTGGACGTGGCAGATGGCCGAAATCGGGATCGCTCCGATTGCCGACAACGTCGTCGATGTTTTGGTGCAGCGGCTGAGCCAGCTTCCGGCTGCTACGCGCGCCTTGCTGCAGCGTGCAGCGGTACATGGTCACGATGTTCGGCCCAAGGATCTGCAAGCCGCACAGGCAGAAGCCCGCGGTGACTCACCGATCGCAGCCTTGCCGACGGGTGAACGCCTTGAACAAGCGCTGCGCGAAGCGGTCTCCGAAGGCTTCTTGTTGCCGCGTGCTGGTGCCTATCGCTTTGCCCATGATCGGATTCAGCAAGCGGCCTATTCGACCCTCAACGATCAAGAACGGCGTCTGCTACATGCGCAGATTGGACGTGCGCTTCTGGCGCGCAGTCTGCCCAGCGCAGCGCAAGGCGCTCGCAGCGAAGAGACGCGTGCGCTGGGTCGCAGCGACACCGTGGCAGAAGCTCCAAGCAACCTCGACGATCGCACCCTGTTTGCGCTCAGCAGCCACCTCAACGAAGCGCACGCGCTCTTGGACGATCGCGAAAAGATGATCCTGTGCCAGCTCAACCTGCGCACAGCGCAGCGGGCCCGAGCGGCGGCGGCGTTTGTAACTGCACACGAGAACTTTCGTCTGGGTGTCGAGCGGCTGCCGGTCGATGCGTGGAACCGCCATCCGGCACTCGCCATGGAGCTCTTTATCGGGCAAGCCGAGTGCGCGTATCTCAGCGGACACTTCGAGGAAGCGAAGCAGCTCTTGGCGCTGCTGGTTGAGAAGGCACCAACCCGATCTGAAAAGGCACGCGTTTACTATGTCGCGGGCCTTTTCCATCGCCACGTCGGCGACACGACGCTTTCAACCTATGCCCTCCTCGATGGGCTCAGCGAGCTGGGGATTGCGCTGCCGCGCTCGCCGAGTGCGGTCACTATCTTGTTTGAAATCGTGCGCACCCGTCGGGCGATGCGACGTGCCGCACGTCTCGCTGCCGCTCATAAGCGAAAGAACGGCTTGGCTCAGGCCGACAGCTTGCTTGGCTTGCTGGAACTGCCGGCGCTGATCGATCCGGAAGCCATCGGCGTTCTGCGCATGCTGAGCGATGCCACAGCATCCGCATACTTCGTCAGCCCCAACCTGCTAGCGGTGCTGCTGTGCCGCATGATCCAGCTCTCGCTGCGCCGCGGACACCATGCGCTCTCGGCCGTCGCATATGTTTTTCTGGCCGCCATCGTCGGATCCGGGCTGGGCAATTTCGCCGAAGGAGAAGAGCTAGGCCAGCTCGCACTGCGTTTGGTCGAGCGCTATCCCGACGCGTTTACCGAGTCCCAGGTCAAGTGCGTCTATGTCGCGATCGCCAACCACTTCGCGCATCCGCTGCGCTCGGGCGAGCCGCTTCTGCATGCGGCATGGCGGCGCGGAGAGGAGTCAGGAAACCTGACCTATTCCGTGTATGCGGTAAACACGCTGGCACGCTGGAATCTGCTGTCGGGCAGTCCACTTGGTGAGCTGATTGCTGACTGCGAACGGTACCTGGCAGCGGCAGCGCTGATGAACCACGCCGCGGGCTTCGAGGCCCTGCGCCTGATCCGCCAAGTGGCCCGCGCTCTGCGTGGCGAGACCTTGGGTCCGCTGCAGCTGAGCTCTGCCGACTTCGATCAAGACAAGTGCCTGCGAACGCTGACCGAGATGCAGATGCGCGTGCAGGTGTATTTCCACCACAACTACCGCGCACTTCTGTGCCTGATTTTTTCCGAACCGATGCTTGGACTGCAGCACTGCGATGCCAATCGGCCCGATGCCGATGCCGTGCTCTTGGGCCTTCTGGATGTGGTCGAGTTCTATCACCTCGAAGCATTGCTGATCGCCCAAGCCATGCCGCAGTTGACGGGCTTGCGTCGGCTGCGTTTGCGCCGACGGCTGCAGCACAATGCCAAGGCGCTTGCGCGCTGGGCACAGCATGCACCCCAGAACTTTCGCCATCGCTTCCTGATGGTGCGTGCCGAACAGTCTTGGCTGGCCGGACGCAGCGATGATTCGCTTCGCGATCTTTCGCAGGCTGTGCAGGCGGCGAGGCAAGGAAGTTACCTGCGTGACGAAGCCATCGGGCTTGAACGCATGGCCACGCTGCTGCGTCTGCGGCAGCTCCATGACGCGGCCGACTTATACCTCTTGCAGGCGCGGCGCGCCTATGAGCGGTATGGCGCTCTCGCCAAGGTTGCGGCCATCGATCTTGCGCATCCCGATCTAGTGCGCAGCGAAGCGAGCACAGCGACGTGGTCTGGTATTTCTGTGGCAGTTCCTGATCGAGTCGCAGCAGGCAGCGGAGCCGGATCGCCCATCGATGTGCAGCTCAGCGTAAGTACCACCAGCGCGCAGGCCGCGGCCGCGTTTGATGTGCCGACACTACTGCGCGCTGTGCAGGCGCTGTCCAGCGAAGTCGCAATCGACAAGCTGTTGCTGCGCATCATGAACCTGATCGCAGAAAACGCTGGGGCGGAAAATGCGGCGCTGATCTTGGACGTATCTTCGCGTGATGCAACTGCACCGGATGGCAGAGGCGGCGCAGAGCAAAGCACTCCGCTTCCATCTTCAGAAGATACGCTGCGTACCTTTGCCTTGCTGGATGGCCAGGTTGGGCTGCGCATGCTTGATCCTCAACCAGCGATTGATGCCACGCCACGCCTTGTGCCGAGCATTGTCCATTATGTCCGCCGTACTCAACAGCGCGTGCTCTTGCCTGATGCCACGCTGGGTGGAGAAGGCGGCAGCGACTTCAGTCAGGATCCGGTCGTCGTGCAGCGGCGTCCTCGTTCGGTCTTGTGCTTGCCGCTTCTGCATCAGGGCGCACTGATGGGCGTGCTGTACTTGGAAAATACGCTGGTGGCTGGTGCATTTACGGCAGCGCGAGCCGAGCTTCTAACGGCGCTCTGCGCGCAGGTGGCGATCTCGATCGACAATGCGCTCTTGTATTCCCAGCTTGAGCGGCGCGTTGCCGAGCGCACCAGGGCGCTGCACGAAGCACAGGCCCGCCTGCTTCGCTTAGAACGACAGTCCACTGAGGCGCAGATGGCGGGCGGCTTCGCGCACGAGGTCCGTAACGCCATGACCGGCGCTCGCATGCTGCTGTCACGCGTGGTCGCGATCGAAGGGCAGAAGCATGGGGCAGCACGCGGCGCCTCGGCAGCGGGCGATGACGAAACCTGGAGCCTATGCATCGACAACAGTCGCGCGTTGAAAGAACTATTCCTGGCCGTGCGCGACGCGCTTTCCGCCGAACAACGAGCGCGCGTCGTCGAAAGCATACGGACGCTGAACCAGAACGAGCAGCAGCTCCACCAGACGCTTTTGCACATCGATCAGGCGCTGGGCCGAACGCTGGGTCTCACACGCTTACTTTTGGAATATGCGCAGCTCGGCAAGCAGTCGGCCAAGCTGATTCCTGGTCAGGCGGTCGCGCTGCGCCAGGTCGTGCAGGCCATCGCCGTCGAGCTACGCGACCTGTTGGCAACTGAATCGATCGCACTTGAATGGGAATCGATCCCTGCTGCCTGCCAGATTGCTTGCCTGCCTGAACATGTTGATTCCATTCTTCGCAACCTGATCTTGAACGCGGTCGATGCCCTGCGAGAGCGTCGACAGCGAGACAACGAGCGAGCCTGCGTGATTCGCTGCGCGGCGCAAATGCTGACGCAGCCCGATGGACGCTTGTTCTGGCAGATCGCGATCGCGGACAGCGCTGCAGGAATTCCGCAGGCGATACAGCCGCGAATCTTCGAGCCATTCTTTTCCACCAAGCCAAGCAGTGGCACGGGGCTTGGTCTGAACACGGTTCGCAAGATCACCTGGCTGTACGGCGGCGACATCCGCTTCGAAAGTGAGCCTGGTCGCGGCACGACCTTCTTTTTTCACCTGCCGGCGACCGTTGTCAGCGCTGACGCACTGGCGTCGTCCGGCCGCCCCGATGCGCAGGATGGTTGACGGGACCAGCCTTGCCCATACACGATTCGCGACATGAGTGCGCAGCGTTCCTTCGAGTCCGCCCCCGCGTCAACGCCCGCGTCAACGCCCGCGTCAATGTTGGAGCGGCCAGCGGATCGCACGATACATGTGTTAGTGAACGGCCAGCCGCACGCCATCAAGCATGGTGGCAGTGTCCACGATCTTCTGCTTGTGCTGGGTCTGGATCCGGCGCAAGTGGCTGTTGAACGCAACGGCGAGATCGTCCCGCGGCGTACG
Organism: uncultured Myxococcales bacterium; assembly: GCA_964554495.1. Taxonomy (GTDB): domain Bacteria; phylum Myxococcota_A; class Polyangia; order Palsa-1104; family JAEUJZ01; genus JAEUJZ01. The sequence continues at coordinate 1,043 of CAZKOY010000026.1, read as the reverse complement.
CGCGCCGAGGTCACTCTGGTTGAAAACGATCGCATCGAGCTGGTCACCTTTGTTGGAGGAGGCTGATCCATGTCCATCCCGCCCACAGCATCTAGCCCAGCGTCGGCTGCATCGACCTCATCGGCGCTTCCTTCGGATTCCCAGGCGGCGGTACACCCGGATGACTTCTTGCACAGGTACCTGCCAGCAGTTCGCAAGCGCGCGTTTCGCCTGGGCTTGGCCGCAAACTATGGCATCGACGATGCGGGCGTACGCCATGCGTTCGAGCGCGGAGTCAACTATGTGTTCTGGCCGATCCGCGAGCGCTCGACCCTCCCTGCTCTGCGCGATGCGCTACGTCGTGATCGCGAGAAGATGATCGTTGCCGCCATACCTAGTACGGGCTTTCTGGGTTTCACGTTGCGTCGTGCTGCAGAAAAGGCCCTGCGAGAGCTGCAGACCGACTATCTCGATATCTTTCAGATGGGCTGGCTGGGTCGCACTTCGGCATGGACCGAGGGCACCGTTGGCGAGCTGGTCCGCCTGCGCGAGGAAGGCAAGGTGCGCGCGATCGGCGTGTCGATCCACGATCGGCCGCGCGCGGGGAAGCTTGCCGCGGACTCTCCCTTGGACATGCTGATGATCCGCTATAACGCCGCCCACCCCGGCGCCGAGCGCGATATCTTCCCGCATCTGGGCGAGCGGAAACCGGGGAATGGCAGGCATCCTGCGGCGATCATCGCGTATACCGCGACATCGTGGGGCGGACTGCTCAAGCGCCCATCGGGCTACGAAGGCCGTGTTCCGACGGCAGGCGACTGCTATCGCTTCTGCCTATCGAGTCCACATGTCGATGTGGTGCTGACGGGGCCGAGCAGCCAGCAGCAGCTAGATGAGAACCTAGCCGCGGTGGCACAGGGCGCGCTTTCTGCGGACGACATGCAGTGGATTCGCGAGTTTGGGCGCGTCGTGCATAGCAAGAACGTGATGCCGTTCAGCCCGCGCTAGCGTCGTACCCTTGGATTTCATGCTGTGCGCGTGGATTCCACGCGCCACGATATTTC
>CAZKOY010000025.1:0-46962 GCA_964554495.1 uncultured Myxococcales bacterium | reverse complement strand
GCAAAGTGGCGGCGGACTGCGGCATCGGCAACGAGTGCGCCAACGCCACCTGCCGCCCAATTCCGCTGCCCAAGAACGCCTGCGTGTTCAACCGCGAGTGTGGCGATGGCGCGGTCTGCACCGACGGACTCTGCCAGCGGGCATGCTCGGATGACTCGTTCTGCGGCACCGGCCGGGTCTGTCAGAACAGCCGCTGCGTTCCCAAGGCAGCCGACCGGACCTCGTGCGTTAGCAGCGCAAGCTGTGGCGCTGGACAGACGTGCATCGATGGCTCCTGCCATGCGGGCTGCACCAAGGACAGCGAGTGCCAGGGCGTCAACAAGAACGACTACTGCGCGGCCAGCCTGTGCCGAGCCGATGAGCGCCGTATCTCCGAGTGCAAGATCAGCGCGGACTGCGGCACGGATCGCGAGTGCGTAAACGCCCAGTGTCGCGCCGCCTGCTTCGCCAACAGCGACTGCGCCACCTGCAGCGATGGCACGGTCTGCCAGGGCGGCTACTGCCTGACCCCGGCCGAGGCGAGCCCGCAGTGCAAGCTGCCCGCCGACTGCAGCGCTGGCAAGCAGCACTGCACCAACGGCGCCTGCGCTCAGTAAGCACGTCGCTCTTCGCCTTCTCAAATCGCTTCGTCCCTGCACGCCCAGCGGCGCCTTTGTTGCGTCGCTGGCGCTTCCCCCCCATACTGAGGCGCCTTTTCAGTCTGCTGGCCTGCCCTGTTGAGCAGCCTGGCTCGCGATGCAACCTGCGCCGATGATTCACAGCGACGACTTGGAGCAGCTTGGCCTGTGGCTGCGCTCGGGCCATGGCCTGCTATTGGCGGGTGTGTTTGGCCTGACCTGGGGCAGCTTTGCCAACGTCTGCATCCATCGCATCCCGCGCGGCGAGTCGCTGGTGTACCCGCCTTCGTCCTGTCCGCACTGCGGGGCGCAGATCGCCTGGTACGACAACCTGCCGGTGCTTAGCTGGCTGCTTCTGCGCGGTCGCTGCCGTCGCTGTCAGGGGGGAATCAGCGCGCAGTATCCGCTGATCGAGCTTGTGGCCGCGCTGCTGGCACTCGCGGCCTTTCAGCGCTTTGTCGTCAGCGATAGCGCCCCCTTGGGGATCGCGCTGTCGCGCTTTCTGACCTATTTCTTTTTCGTCGTCACGCTGCTGGTGCTGTCGGTGATCGACCTGCGCATCCAGCTTTTGCCCGACCGCATCACCTATCCGGCGATTCCGCTGTTCTTTCTTTTGGGGCGCATCTGCGGGCAGACCTCGCTGGCCGATGCGGCGATTGGGCTTGTGGCGGGCTATGCCGTGATCTGGGGGATTGCGACGGGCTATCGCGTGCTCAAAGGGCGCGAGGGGCTGGGCCTGGGCGACGCCAAGCTGCTCAGCTTGATCGGCGGCCTTCTGGGCTGGCATGCGCTGCCTTGGACGCTGTTTTTGGGCTCGGTGAGCGGCCTGCTGCTGAGCGTACCCATCCTGCTGATCCGTCGCCGCGGAAGCGAAGAGGGGGGGCTGTTGCACAGCGAGGTCCCATTCGGACCGTTTCTGTCCTTGGCTGCGGCCGTCTATGTCTTTTTCTTCGTCGGACGCGACCCTCTTTCCTGGCTGAGCCTGAAGCTCTCGTCATGGGTTTGATGCGCCGGCTGGACTATACTTTTCCTCTAGGCTGCGACGCGCGCGTCGCTGATCTTTCTTCTCGACGGGGAAAACCCGATGGAACGCGATGAATTCGACCGGCCAGGATCGACCCAGAACACCGCATCTGCCGATGGGGTGGCGCGGCATGGCGGGCAGACATCCGCTGCTGCAGATACCACCGGCACCGACGGGCCAGCCACGTCCCCAGAGTCCCCGGAGTCAAACACGATGAGGAACCCGATCCGCATTTTCTTGGTTGGTATGGCCGCGCTGATTGCGCTGGGCTTGACCATCAGTCGCCGGGGGCCCGCGATGCTGGTGGGCATCGGCCGCACGACGGGGGCCGCCACAACCGATCGCAAGGCGCACGAGCTAAGCACGACGCTCGACACCTTCAACAAGACGCTGGTGCGGATCCATGACGCGTACGTCGATCCGACGCGCATCGATCCCAAGCAGATGCTGATCGCAGCGCTTGAGTCGGTGCAGAAGCATGTGGCCGAGGTGTTGGTCGAGCCGCAGTCCGACAAGAACAAGGTGCTGGTTCGCGTCGACACTGCAGCGCGTGAGTTCAACATCGAAAACGTCGATGCTGCGTGGTCGTTGGCGCCCAAGATGTCTGAGATCTTTCAGTTCATCACCCAGAACCTCTTGCCTGGTACCGACGCGCAGGCCATTCGCGACATCGAGTACGCCGCCACCAACGGCATGCTGTCGACGCTGGATCCGCACTCGCTCTTGCTGGACCCGCAGACCTACAACGACATGAAGACCTCGACGCGCGGCAGCTTTGGCGGTCTGGGCATCGTCATCGGCATCCGCCGGGGCGGGCTGCGCGTCATCCGGCCGATGAAGGGCACTCCCGCTTGGGAAGCTGGCGTGCGTCGCGGCGACAAGATCGTGCGCATCGAGCGCGAGCCCACCGACAACATGGCGCTGCAGGACGCCGTCGATCGCCTGCGTGGCGAGCCGGGCACCAAGGTTGAAATCTATACCGAGCGCGACGGCGAAAAAGGCCAGCGCCGCTTGGTCCTGACGCGCGCCGAGATCCAAGTGCCGAGTGTCACGACGCAGCTTATGAAGTCGCCGAGCGGCCCGGTCGGGTACATCCGCCTGAGCCAGTTCAATCAGAAGAGCGACGAAGACGTGCGTAATGCGCTCGATGAGCTTTCAAAGAAGCAGCCGATTCGCGGTCTGGTCTTGGATCTGCGCGGCGACCCAGGTGGGCTTCTCGACAAAGCGATCAAGATCGCTGACGAGTTCCTGGAGTCGGGGACGATCGTGACCACCGTCGGGTTCGCCAACAAGCAGCGCGAAGAAAAGCGGGCGACTCCGGCGGCGCAGCCACACTTTCCGATCGCGGTGCTCGTCGATGGCAGCTCGGCCTCGGCATCCGAGATCGTCGCGGGAGCGCTCAAGAACCTCGACCGCGCGGTGGTGATTGGCAGCCGCACGTTCGGCAAGGGATCGGTGCAGGTGCTGTACGACAACGACGATGGCTCGGCGCTGAAGCTGACGATCGCGCAGTACTTGACGCCGGGCGACCTGTCGATCCAGTCGGTAGGCATCACCCCAGACATCGTGCTAGAGCCGATGCGCGTCGAAAAAGATCGCCTGTCGCTGTTTGGCTCGCACAAGGGCACGCGCGAGCAGGATCTGGATGCGCACCTGACCTCGCAGAACGCGCGCACGACGGAAAAGCCGCTTGAGACGCTGCGCTACATCTGGACCGATCCGCGCAAGAAAGTGGCCAAGGGCAAGCCAGCCCAGAGCAGCGAAGCGCTGCGCGGCGACCCAGACGCCGATGGTGACGACGAGCCGGCCGATGATCTGGGCCCCGAGGACGAAGACACGTTTATCGAGGACTATGTGATCCAGTACGCTCGCGACATGCTGGGTAGCTCGCGCGGCTGGCGTCGTCACGAGCTTTTGGGGGCGGCGCGCGACTTTTTTGGCAGCAAGCGCAGCGAGCAGCAGGCGCGCTTGACCGAGGCACTGCGTCAGTTCGGCGTCGACTTTTCCCCGGTGGGTCCGCAGACGGCGTCGCCGAGTCTTGAGGCGACCATCACCACCGACAAGCCGGACAACACGGCCAAGGCCGGCGAGACCCTGACATTTACCGCGACGGTGAAGAACCGCGGTCCGGGCATCGCGGGTCAGGTGCGAGCGCAGCTTAAGTCGGACAACTTCCTGTATGAGGAGCTGGAGTTCGTCTTTGGTCGTATTGCTCCTGGTGAGACGCGGACGTGGAGCATTCCGGTCAAGGTGCCGAAAGCGGTGCTGCCGCGTCAGGATCTGGTGCGCGTGGTGTTTTCGGAAGAGAACAACCAAGCCCCGCCGAGCAAGGATCTGCAGGTTCGGCTGCAGGGGCTGCCGCGACCGCGCTTTGCGTACAGCTATCAGCTGATCGACGACGGATCGGGCGGAAATGGCGATGGACAGGTGCAGCGCGGCGAGCCTCTGCGCTTGCGCGTGAATATCGAAAACAGCGGCAGCGGGCGGGCGCTCAAGCCAGTGGCTCTGCTGCGTAACCTCAGCGGCGAAGGGGTGCTGGTAAACAAGGGACGCTTTGAGCTGCCCGAGATGGCACCCAAAGAGCGGCGTACCGTCGACTTCACGTTCGACCTGAGCAGCCAGTTCCAAGAGAACTCGCTTCGCGTCGAGCTGCAGGTCTATGACATGGGGATGCACGACGGCGTTACGGACAAGCTGACGTTCGCCATCAACGACAGCGCTGTGCGTGGGCAAGAGACGCGTGGCGGCTTCGTCCTTGCGAGTGACGCCGAGATTCGCACTGGGGCCAGCAGCACGGCGCCTGTGATCGCACAGGCCAAGCGCGGCGACCGCTATCCCGCACTGATGAGCTATGGCGGCTTCCTGCGCATCGAGCTTGAACCGGGCCGTCCCGGCTTCATCGCCGCAAGCTCGGGCCAGGTGGGTGCGCCACTGGGTCCGAAAGAAGCGACTCCGCTTACGAGCTGGGTGTGGCAGGTCACGCCGCCCCTTTTGGAAGTCAGCCAGCCGCCGCTTTCGGTGAACAGCGACAGGATCCACCTAACGGGTACTGCGCGCGACGATGAGCAGGTCACCGATGCCTATATCGTGGTTAGCAACCGCGTCTCGAAGATTGAGCACCGCAAGGTGTTCTATCGCTCGAACCGCAAGTCCTCGCAGAGCGGGCGCATGTCCTTTGATGCCGACGTACCGGTATGGCCGGGCGTCAACGTCGTGACCGTCGTGGCTCGCCAGTCGGGCCAGGTCATGTCCTCGCAGACGCTGGTGGTCAATCGCCAGCGCCCCGCCGACAGCCCTGTCGGAATGAACTAGCCACCACCGAGCAGACAAACGCATGGGTGGCTCCCCGCGGGTCGGCTGCCCTGTGATAGATTGAGACTCCCATGGGCTTTATCGACGACATCAAAAAAGGTTTGCCGGGCCTGAAGCTGGCCATTCCCGAGTCCTGGCGCGTGCAAGACGAACAAGAGCGCCGGGCGGTTCTGATCGATGCCGAGCATCGCGTCGGCTGGCACATCGTGCATGCTCCGTGGCGCGCTGATTTGCGTCCCGAGCACTTCGCGGATCACAAGCTCGATCTGGAACGCCACGCGCGCTATAGCTTCGAGCAGCAGTACCACCAGATTCAGCTGCAGGCGCAGCCTGGGCAGGCGCCTCCTCAGCGTCCGCCTGTGCGCACCAGCGATCCTGAGTTTCATCCGCTGATCCAGGCCGAGTACATCACCGTCTGTGGCCAGCCGGCGCTGTTTACGTTGCGCCGTGTTGCGTACGAGCCGGTCATGGAGGCCGTCGTCGGCAACATCCTGATTCCAGTGGCCACCGGCATCCTGGATATCACCGCGTTTCAGCACACGCAGCAGACGGGCTATCGCGAGACCAACCTGCTCAATCACGCGCTGCAGAAGTACCCAGGCGAGGGTCCGCAGAAGCTGGCGCGGCGCCTGGGTCAGTCGCACTTTGACGATCCGGCCAACGACGCGCAGTTCCCGCAGCACCCCCTGACCTGCGTCCGCGCGGCGATTCGCTGGCTGCTTGCGCTGTCGAAGGACGAGCTAGATATCACGGCTCCGGCGACGCCGCTGCCGGCTCCCGGTAGCGAGATTGAGCTGCCTAGCGTCGGCGCTGCCATTCGTTTGCCTGCTCGTTATGCGCTGATTCCCGATGGCGTGCTGCCGATTCCAGTCGGTGTGACGCTGCTTTCGCGCGTGATTCTGGAAGGCGGCGACGAGCCGCAGATGCTGGATGTGCGTCAGCTTTCGGGCATCACGCTGCCTGCCGAGGGACGCCCCGACAAGCTGATGGAGCTTCTGCAGCGGCAAGTGCAGGAGTGGCAGCAGCAGGGCGGCAGCCAGATCGAAGTCCACACCGAAGCGGTTGAGCTGCCGCAGGATCCCGCTCGCGTCGCCGATGGTGCGCGCGTCGCGCTGGCCGTACAGGTCAGCCTGACCTTGGGCGGCGTCCGCACGCACACCGTGGTGCGCTGGCTGTGCGATCACGATGGTCGCGTGTTCCGCATCGGCGTGGCCACGCCACCTTTCATTCCGATTCAGGAAGCGGCGGCGGATGCCGATGCCGTGCTGAAGTCGTTCCGTCGGCTGCCGCCCAAGAAGACCGGCGGTGCATGGCTGACATCGGACCTGCGGCTGGCTCCTGCCAAGCGTGCGCAGCAAGCGGCTAGCTCGGCGACGTAAGGTTTGCTCATGCCCGCCATCGACTTCGACTTTCAGCGCTATGTCGCCCGTCGCAAAGGCCTGCGGGCAGCTCAGGTGCGCGAGGGTGCCGCCTATGCCTATCCCGGCGATGTGCGGCTGCTGCGGACGCTCGACAAGCTGCGTCCTGTCCAGCTCGCGCTCGACGAGACCGTGCGGCTTTGGGGGCACGTCGCGCGAGCAGAGCTTCTGGGTCCGGCGCTGCGCGCATCGGCTGAGCGCTTTGCGCAGGTACACAAGGTCATTCGTCGCTGTGCCGAGATTCTTCACATCCCGATGCCGGCGGTCTATGTCACGCCGCAGCCCGGTGGGGTGCTGACCCTGGGGACAGACGAAGAGTCGTATGTCGTCGTGGCGCAAGGCCTTGTGGACGCGCTCAGCGAAAACGAGCTCTTGGATGTCTTGGGGCGCGAGTGCGGGCGCATCCAGAATGGGCACGTGCCCTTTGTTACGGCGCTGCACTACTTGACCCACGCCAAGAGCACGCTGGTCCGCTGGGCGGTACGTCCAGCAACGCTGAGCCTGCAAGCGTGGGCACGTCGGGCTGACGTCACGGCGGATCGGGCCGGCTTATTGTGCGCCCGCGATCTCGATGTCTCGCAGTCGGCGCTTTCCAAGATTGCTGATGCCAGCGATCCGCGGGGGCTAGAGCGTCGCCGTCGCGCGCTCGCTCGCTTTGCGGCCAGCGCGTACTACAAGACCGTCGTGGGCTCGCTGGGCGACGCGTCAGACGAAGGCGAGAGCCAGGAAGACTGCGACAACGCAGTCTCGCGCATCCTCGACGACAAAGAAGGCTAGCCGCCATTCGGCTGCCGTTCACTTTGCGGCGCGGTCGAGACTAAACGATGTGCTTGTTCAGATAGGCCGCGTACTGGGGTAGCTCAGGCAGGCGCAGATCGATCACCAGATGCGGGCCGCGGGCGTCGTCCTGCGCGGTATAGACCGCCGAGCCATTGCGCTGCCACGCCGGTAGCGTCGCATAGTCCAGACCGTGTCGACGCAAAAGACCGATACGCTGATCGCTGTCCATGCCTTCAAGGATGCTCGGCACATCCTTGGGATCGCTGCCGGCGCTGACGAGCTTGTGGGTGACATAGCGATCGAGCGCGCTGCTCGCAGCCCGCTCGCGCTTCCATGCAAAGTAGTCGCGGGCGATCTCAGTCGATGGGCACTCGAACAAGCGAACATCGAAGGTGTAGACATCGCCCATCAACAGTGACAGCTTGGCCGAAGACTCGGCGGCGAGGCGGGTCAGCAGCCGTCGCGCATCGCTTCCGTTGGACAGCGCATACAGCAAGAGATCGGTGCGATCAGCGTAGCCAAAGGTGCAGCCCAGCGCCGCGCACAAATGTGACAACGTCTTGAGCAGCGCCTTTTGAAAGTCACTGTCGAAGGGCTCGTTGCTGCGCTCGTTGAGTCGCTGCTCGAAGCGTCGACCGAGCAGGTGCGCCACGAGCGGTGTGCCACTGATCAGCGGGCAGTCAGCAAAGACCTCATAGGGAGCGATCTGCTCAGGCACCTGCGGAGCGGTCATTGTCCCAGAGTATAGCAAAAGTCGGGGTTTAGGGCCTTTGTGTACTTGCAGGGGAAAGCAGCATGTGCAACAGGGCGGGGCCTTGTTGCAGCCACAGCGTAAGGATTGCGCCCCCGGACAAGACCAGGCAGATCAGCCAGAGCACGGGACGAAGGGGACGGATTGCTGCCTGTGCCGTCGGAGAGCTGGCCCCAGAGAGGCCACTGCGCAGCGCCAAGGCCAGCGCAGCTTCAGCCAGCAAGCGGGGAGCCAGCACCGGCAAGGCGAGCACGAAGAGCAGTGCAAACAAGCGCCCTCCGACGGCAGCAAGCTGCGAAGCGCCAAACGAAAAAGGCGCAGGTTCCTGCCCTGAGCCAGGCAGTGGCAAGAGCTCATAGCTTGTGGCCATCAGGGCCACCAGCCGATCGAGGCCACCGGCCGCAAAGAAAAGCGCGGTGCCACACCACGCAAAGGCCCGAGACAGCGAGGCCGAGAGTCCCATAGGCCCTGCTATATCGAGCTCTCCGTCGGGCAACATGAGCGAGTAGCCCACGAGTCGGGCGGCGGACTGAAGCGCTGCCCACAGCGACGCGACGCCAAGCAGGATGAGCAGGCCCATGGCGAGCTCGTGCGCAGCCGGGATGGCCCAGCCAAGGGCATCCAGGGCAGGGGCTGACTGTGGCAGCCGATCCAGGCCCAGCGAGGCGGTGTAAAGAGTACAGAGCCCCCACGAAAGCAGCCGGGCTACCCAGCCCACACCGGGCAGCCACAGAAGAAGTGGCAGCCAGCGCAGCGACAGCACGACGACACCGAGAAGGGGGCTTGGCATCCTTAGGATCCCGAGGATCCCAGGCCAGGCAGCGCGCTCCACAGAGCCGATGCAAAGCGCAGGGTCTCGCGACCCAGGAACGGGGCGAGCAAGATCACGGTCAGCAGGCCTGCGAGCAGGCGGGCCAAAGCCGGCGGCGTCGCCTCGTGAATCCCCAGCCGAGCCTGCAGCAAGCCCACCAAGCTTCCGGCCAGCGCTGCCATCAGCAAAGGGGGCAAGGCGAGCAGCAGGGTCAGAAGCAGGGCGCGCTCAAACAGCGTCAGCAAGGCAGCGTCGCTCATGGCGTGAATCCTAGGGTCCCGTGGGGGCGCCGTGTGGGGTGCCATAGGCCAAGAGCAGCCCGCGCACCAAGAGCTGCCAGCCATCGCACGCGACAAACAAGAGCAGCTTGCAAGGTACTGCCAAGGCTTGCACCGACAGCCCGGCCAGCGAAAGCCCTGACAACAGGCTGCCGACGAGCAGGTCGATCAGCACGAACGGGACAAGCAGCACAAACCCGACGAGAAATGCCGTGCGCAGCTCCGAAAGAATGAAGGCCAAGAGCAGAGCAGGCAGTGTGGGCGGTGTACCTGGCGCCTGAGCCAGCTGAGGGCGCATGCGGGCAGAAAGGTCGGCGACCGTCTGCACGTCTCGTGGGGGAGTATGTCGGGATAGGAACTCGCGCAGGGGGCGAAGGCCTGCCTCTAGCTGCTTTTCGGGCTCGGCTGCGAGCGATCCGGCGCCGGGGGGCGCGCTAGGTGTCGACATGGCGCTGTGTACACGCTCGGCCAGCGGGGCCATTGCGAAGCAGGAAAGCGCGATGGCAAGGATGGCGACGAGAGGGGCCGGCGGAATCCCCCCCAGGGCCTGTCGCAAAAGAGCCAGCACCACACCGGCTTTCACGACAGCCAACAACAGCACACAAGCGAGCAGCACCAAGGGCCCATAGGCCACAAGCAGGCTGTCCAGCGCGGTCGGCGATACGGCAAGTGGTGTGGCGGAAAGTGGAGTCATCGGCTGAGCGGCTCCGCAGGCAGCGACGGCATCGAGGTGGGGCGGGCGGCGATGGCCGGCAGATCGTCGTCGCTGTCGTCGTCGTCGCTGACGATGCGATCAGGATTCGATCGCGAGGACAGCACACCAGGGGGCTGCGACGAATGCACATGGCTCTTAGGCACCTCGGTGAGTAGCGACAGACCCCCTGGGGCTGCTCCGAGAAGAAGGTAGCGTCCCGCAGCATGCACGAGATACACCGTATGCTGTGGCGAGAGCGCGGTCTGCTCGACCACAGACAAGAGCCCTGCCGACGAGCGAGCTTTGGCCAGCCGCAGATAGCGTAAGAGCAGCAGCACCGCGATGAGCAGTACGCTGACCAGCGCAAGCGGCCCAAGCAGTGAGACACCAAGGCTGGGGTCGACCCCCGGCGTCGCCGCGGAGCCTGACGCGACCGGGGCAGAGGGGCCACTCCACGACGCGTCTGCAAGGACAAGGCCTGGAAACATGGGATGATCTCCGTCGAGATCACAAGCCAGTCCATGCGGGCTGTCAAAAAATTGGCTGCCGACTGATCAGGCGGGCGCTGCGCACAAACCAAGAGGAACCGGCTGCGCTCTGTGTGCCGATGCGTGCGATGGCCGAGGGCGACAGGCGGGATTTAGGCGGCGACTTACTGCGCTTTGGCGAGGGCCGAGCGGACTTTTTCTTCGAGCTTGGCCTTGGGGACCGCTCCGACGATTTGTTCGATCACCTTGCCCTTGTGAAAGATCAGCAGCGTTGGGATCGAGCGAATCCCGAAGCTCTGCGGCGTCCCTTGGTTGTGATCGATATCCATCTTGCAGACCTTGAGCGAGCCCTGGAACGTCGTCGCCAATGACTCAACGGCCGGAGCGATCGCCTTACAAGGACCACACCAGACAGCCCAGAAGTCGACCAAGGTCGGCACGGGGGCGTTCAAGACCTCCTTGCTGAAGGTCTGATCAGTGACATCGGTTACGTGCTGCGAAGCCATGAACTTCTCCTTGTGGTTTGGGCTGCCAACCTAAGGCCCGCGGTCCGTCTGCGCAACCTGCGTCTGATGATGCGATGCAGAGTGCGGTGCTCAGCGTGGGGTGAGCAAGGGACCATGTGACGACGAAGCAGAGAGGCACGGGAGCGTACGGGAATCGAACCCGCCAGGCGACCTTCCAGCCGCCCCACCAATTTTGAAGACTGGGCCGGGCACCAGTCCCGGTCACACTCCCACCGCACTCATAGCAGAGCGCCGCGTCGAGAACAACGCCCTTGCCAGGCTACTACTGCGGACGCAGCGGGGGATACTTGGTGGACTTGGCCGCAGGCGAGGCCTTGCCAGGGGCCGTGGGCTTTTCCGGGCGGGGAAGCTGTGCCAAGACATCCAGCCGTTCCAAAAGCGACTGGCGCATCTGCGGCTGCACGGGATGGAAACCCAGCCAGATTTCCCACAAGTACCGCGCGAGCTTGGGATTCTGCGGTCCGGCTTTCTTCGTCCCGTCGATATAGATATCGATCTGCCCAACGTCGTCGGTATACAGGCGAAGCTCTTGCCCCTCGCGCAGGTCGGCGTCGACCAGGCCAAGAAAGGTCAGGGTGTCCTGGCGAAGCTCGGGCGGAGTCTTTTCGGTGAGGAGCTCGGCAAGCGGCTCGCTGAACTGTCGCTGTAGCTCTTGCCGGCTGTGTCCTCGCAGAAAGCGCAGGACGGCGAGCTTGCTGAAGTGACCCCAAATAAAGAAGTTGTGCGCTCGGTTCTGCGCGAACAGCCCAGCGCGCGTGCGGTTGCCACGATCATAGGCCGCGGGGAAGCTCTGACGGGCGCCGTCTTCGACGTATAAGGCCATGGCATACGACGCACCGCCGTCTTGTCTGCGCAGGCCGGTACCGACCAGGGTATGGGTCTTGCCCGCAAAGGCGAGCGGACTGGCAAAGCGCTGGCCACTGCCTGGCTCGCTGATCTCAAGTGAGAATGCACGCAAGGGCCACAGCACAAGGCAGCTTGCAAGCAGCCACTGCGCGAGCCCCAAGACGCGATCTGGTGATTTATGGACAGGCCTCCGGCCACCATCGCCGGGCGGTCTGGTGGATTTCTGACTGGATGATCGAGCGGCAATCCCAGCTCTGCGCCGTCGCGAAGGCTCTGCGAGAACTCGCATGACTCGACGGCTGGCCAGGTGGGCTTGCAGATCGTCGCCTGTATCGTGAGCTGTAACGTGGCAGAACACTTGCATCTTCTTTGTATTTATCACATGGGTTTTCTAGACGTCTCTTTCGCTGCTTAGCTTCCTCTTAAACCTAGGACCGGACAGATGCTGACGACACTTCATCCCGGCGATCCTGCCTCGACGGCGGGCCAGATGCTGTGGAGCTTGCCTTGGGCTGTGAAGATCCCGCTGCTTGGGCTTCCGACGTTCTGGATCGTGTCGTTCATTGTCTATCTTTTGCGCTGCGCGCTGTTTGGGATGGAGCGCACGCCGCGCATTGACACGGTGTTCAAGAGCCCCTGGCTGCCGCGCGTCGTGATGGAGTTTGGCTATTGGATGTTTCGCATCCCAGTGCGCTTGTGCATCGTGCTGGGCATCACGCCGAACATGATCACGTTCGGCTCGCTGCTTCTAACCATCGGCGGCGCCTTGGCCATCGGCATGGGGCACTTCGCACTGGGCGGCTGGACGCTGCTCTTTGCCTTCACCTGCGATGCGTGGGACGGCATCGTGGCTCGTGCCACAAATAACTGCTCAGCCAGCGGCGAGTTCTTCGATTCCACGATCGACCGCTACAACGACCTCATCACCTACCTTGGCTATCTGTACTACTACCGCAACGACAAGCTGGTGCTGCCGCTTGTCGCGCTGGCCATGATTGGCTCGACCTTGGTCAGCTATACGCGCGCCAAAGGGGATGCACTGGGCATTGATGCCAGCGCTGGGTACATGCAGCGGCACGAGCGAGCAGTGTGGCTCGGCGTGAGCACAGCCGTTGCGCCCATCCTGTCCGCCTTCATCGAGCCAGGAGCCCCACAGCCGCTCTATCACATCGTCGTTATCGTCATGGCGCTGATGGCGGTCCTGACCAACATCACGGCCTTCTGGCGCATCTCGGTGGTGATGGATGGCATCAAGAAACGTCAGGCCAATCGTCCTCCCCATGAATAGATTGGCGTTGTGGCGCAGCGAGGGACCGAGCGTTCTCTTTCCTTGACGCCGAATGCCATCGCCCGTCACACTGACGAGGGAGAACTCGCTGTCGGAGATGCGCCATGCTCGACCCCTGGATCATCGATCAGATTCGTAGGCGGGAGGAGGAGCGTCATCGTCGCGAGGAACGTCCCGTGATCGATCCGCCTGAGTATCCTGCTCATCCCTCGGACCGTGAGGGCTATGAAGAAGACAGGCCTCCCTCAGACGGTGAGCGCGGGGTAGTCATCATCGACTACGGCATCTAGGCGGGAAGACGATGGCAAGCTGGAGCGAAGTGCAGGCTTTTGTGCGGAAGCACTATGTGTTGCGGCTAGACCAGCCGCAGCACTTCACGATGGACTTTGCCTTGCCAGAGGCCGAGGCCGACGTCGACGCCGAGAAGGCTCGTCCCGCGTTGGATGAGGCCAGCTTGGCCGCGGCGGTGGTTCATGTGCATGGCCAACTGCTGCAGGCCAGCGACGGCGCAAAGACGTGGCTAAGCGTGCGCGCCGAGGTCTGCGGTGAGCGCGCGATGAGCCCAACCGCCGCCTTGCGCCATGGCGCGCGACTTCTGCTGGGTGCGCTTGTGCTGAGCGGCAACCAGTACGTGCTGCGCCACACTCTGCTGCTCTCGGACTTGTCGTTGCCGTCGCTGCAGTACGCCCTTGAGTACATTGCGCGCGAAGCCGGCGCTCTGCGAAAGAAGGTCCTCAAGCAGACGGCCAGCCCGCCCCGCAGCCCCTTGGGTCAGTCGCTGAACGACTGAGTCTCTGGTCCGCTTGTCTTGCATAGGCCGCGCGATCCTGCGCTCTTCGACTTCGTGAAAAGCAGCCGCGACGGAAGGCGAATGTGATAGAAGGGCATCTGACCAAACATGTCAGGCAAGCCCAGCCCTACCTCTTGGTTCGACCCCGCGTTGACACGTCGCATCCTGGCTCTGTCCTATCCAGTGATGCTGGCGATGTTGACGCAGACTTTGATCAACCAAGTCGATCACATCTTAGTTGGACGCCTGCCAATCGAAGAGAGCACACCAGGACAGGCCGCGGTTCAACTCAGCATCGTGCTCTTATGGGCCTTCGGAGGCTTTCTGTCGGCGATCAGCGTCGGCACACAGGCGCTGACGGCGCGACGCATCGGCGCGCAAGACATCGAGGGAGCGGGGGTCATCTCGACCAACTCGCAGGTGTTTGCCGTCCTGGCATCCATCGTCGTAACGGCGATTTGCTGGACCGCGGCTCCGACGCTGTTTGGCCTGGTCAACAAGGACCCTAAGGTCATTGAGCTTGGCGTGCCGTTTCTGCGCTGGCGCTTCCTGCAGATCACCGGCATGGTCACGACGATCAGCCTGAAGTCCTTCTTCGACGGCCTGGGCAAGACGCGTGTACACATGGGCGCGGCGGTGGTGATGAACATCGCCAACTTCCTTTTGTGCGTCGGCCTCATGTTTGGCGCGCAGCGTCCCGGCATCTTCTTCATCGATGACGTGCATGGTGTGCTAGTCCGCTTGGCCGGCGGCAACCTGCCGCATCTCGGTGTACCAGGAGCCGGTCTGGCCTCGATGATCAGCTCGTACATCGGACTTCTGATCATGGTGATCTGGTCCTTCCGACCGATGTATCGCCCGTATCACATTCGCCGCTTGAGCAACCTGTCTGTGCGGACCATGTGGGACATCGTTCGGCTGTCCGTGCCCTCCGGCTTGGCCACCATGTTCGCAATGTCGGGCTTTGGCTTTGTGCTGTATGTCGTCGCTAAGCTCGACAAGCTGGCAGGCCACAGCGTCGGACGAACGATCTATGGCGCGGCCACGTCGAACATCATCAGCGTGATGCAGCTCATCTTCATCTTGGGCTTGGCCTATGCGACGGCGACCGCAACGCTGGTCAGTCAGTCGATGGGCGCCAAGGATCCCGATCTGGCCGAGCGCTATGCCAACACCTCGGCGCGCATCGGCATGGCGCTGTTTAGCGTCTTGGGCATCAGCATCGCCGTCTTCGCCGAGCCCATCCTGCGCTTTTGGAACCCCGACCCTGACGTCGTGGCAGCGGCAGCGCCGATCTTGCGCTTGGTCGGAGGCATCATGACGCCGGTCATCTCGGCGGCTCTGGTCTATACGCAAGCGCTCTATGGGGCCGGGAACACCGTGTTCGTCATGGTCGCCGAAGGCATCCTGCACCTCATCTGCCTGGTGCCGCTTTCGTATCTGGCGGGAATCACCTTCCACCTGGGCCTGATGGGCGTCTGGAGCGCGATGATTTTCTACGTCTGCGCGCTGGCGCTCATCATGTTCCTCAAGTTCCGTTCCGGCGACTGGAAGTCGATCCACATCTAGCGCCTGAACGAGCGGTGGCGGTGTGGCTAAAGGCCCAGCTGAGAACAGATGGCGCGGGCTGGCAAGGCGCCGCTTACGCGTCCTGATTCACGCCCGCCGCGAAACAAAATCAGCGTCGGGATGCTGCGGATGTCGAAGCGGCCGGCGACCTGCGGCAGCGCATCGGTATCGACCTTGGCGATGACCAGAGCACCAGGGCGCTCGCGGGCCAGCTTTTCTAGCTCGGGGGCGACCATGCGACATGGGCCGCACCATGTCGCCCAAAAGTCGATGAGCACCGGAACCGGCGACGTGCCGATCAGCTCGGCGAAGTCTTCGGCGGTGCGCACAGCGAGCGGCTGGCTTGGTGGCGACAGCGTGGCCTTGCAGCTTCCGCAGCGAGCTTCTTCCGATAGACGCCCGGCCGGCAGGCGGTTGCTTTTCTGACAAGCATGGCACGCGACAATCATGATGCACCCCTTGGCCAGAACCTGCGGATGAAGTCCGGCTGCGTCAAGGTGGCTCGCCGCGACGCTTCGTGCGCTGGCCCGCGCGGTTCTGCGGCATCATATCGGCGCATGCAGTGTGACCCTCCGCCTGTGGTTTCATCTTCCTTCGCTTCGGCCGCGGACACGGAAACGAGCCAGGCCACGGACGCTCGCTCGTCGAGAGGGCTGCAGTCGGCCCGCGTCCAGCTTGCCGATCAGCTTGTGCCCAGGCAGGCCGCCGCGTGTGCGTCGGTCTTGGATCTGATCGGCGGCACACCGCTGGTTCGCCTGGCCCACATCGAACCGCCCGGCGTCGAGATCTGGGCAAAGTGCGAGTTCTGCAATCCCGGTGGCAGCGTCAAAGATCGACCGGCGCTGCAGATCATTCGCGACGCGCTCGCCGATGGCCGCCTGACCCAAGAAAAGACACTCATCGATGCGACCTCGGGCAATACCGGCGTGGCGTACTCGCTGGTTGGGGCGGCGCTGGGCATCGCGGTCAAGCTGGTGATGCCCGCCAACGTGTCAGCCGCGCGCAAGCAGATCACGTCCGCCTATGGCACGCAGCTTGTCTTTTCGTCTGAGCTTGAGGGATCCGACGGCGCCATCCGACTGGTGCGCGAGATCGTCGCGGCCGACCCGGCTCGCTATTTCTATCCCGATCAGTACAGCAACGAATCGAATCCTCGCGCGCACTATCTGGGCACGGGCCCCGAGATTCTTTCTGTGCTCGGCGATCGAATCACGCACTTCGTCGCGGGCATCGGCACATCCGGCACGGTGATGGGGACCGGCCGACGCATGCGCGAGCACCGCAGACTCGATGGCGGCGGCGTCACCATCGTCGCCGTCGAGCCCGACGATGCATTTCACGGGCTTGAGGGGCTAAAGCACATGGAAAGCTCGATCATCCCGGCGATCTGGCGCCCCAGCGAGTGCGTCGATCGCATCCTGCCCATGTCAACCGACGAAGGCTGGGAGATGACCGAGCGCTTAAAAGAAGTCGAGGGCCTGTTCGTCGGGCACTCAGCGGGTGCCAATGTCGCAGGGGCGCTGCGCATCGCGCGTGAGCTGACAGCGAGCGGACAGACCGGCTGCATCGTCACCGTGCTGTGCGATCGCGGGGATCGCTACTTCGTGCCCTTGAAGTGGGAGAGGCGCTATGAGTGGTAGCCCGCCGTCGACGGAACAGGGGCCGCAGATTGACGAGGACGTGCTGCGCGCCTGCTATGCCGATGCCCGCGCTCGCTATCCCGAAGAGGCCTGCGGCCTGCTCAGCGGTCCGCGCGATTCCCTGCGCGTTGACACCGTGCGGGTCTGCGAGAACCAGCAGAACCGGCTGCACATGCGCGATCCCATGGCGCATCCCCGCGATGCGCGCACCGCTTACTCACTGGGCTTTCGCGATCTGCAGTTTCTCGACGACAGCTTGGCTGATTCCAGTCCGCAGCGCGTCCGCGTGATCTATCACTCACACTGCAACGTCGGCGCGTATTTTTCGCAAGAAGACGAGCGCGCCGCCGTGTTTGAGGGACAGCTGATCTATCCCGTCGATTACTTGGTGATCGATTGCCAACGCGATCGTGTACGTGGCGCCAAGCTGTTCCGCTTCATCGCAGGCGCCTTCGCCGAGATCGCCGCGTATCCCGGCGAGTAGCTGACGGAGTCGTCGCGCAGCAGCGCGCGTGTCGATCGCGACGTGCCTGGGGCCTTTGCGCCGACCTACTGGTCACCAAGCACCGCGATGGACTTGATGCGCCAGCCGGCATAGGTGTTGCCGTAGAAGGTTCCGTTCCCTCGCAAGCGAAGAACGGGCTGCAGCGCAAGCGGCGGACCGCTGTCGGTTTGCAGGTCGCTGCGTGTGATGCGCAGAGTCCAGCGCAGATAGCGCTTGGCACCTTGGCTGAGGAAGCTCACGGTGCAGCGCGTCTGTAGCCGATCCAGACACACCTCGGCTTTGGGGCTCTGGGAAGCGGAGGGTGCTTCGTTGAAGTCGACCTGGTGCTCCAGTGCGAGGGTCAAGCTTCTGTACCGTCCCCCGAGCCAGCTATCGAGCGAAGGCAGGGCAACGCCGCAGCTTCCGCTTGCGAACGTTGCGAAGGACTTGAGCTGGAGGGCCTTGTCATCCTGCGGGGGGTTCGCCAGGCTGTTGATTTCCCAGCCAAAAGTGCCCGTGCAGCCTGCGCCCTCGCCTAGGTTCCAGCCCGCGAGGTCGGGCGGTGGATCGCCGTCAAAGTCATGGCAAAGCAGGCGCGTACCGCTCAGGCCCGCGGCTGCCTTGCAGCTTGGCCCGGTAGCCATGTCTTGGCTTGGATCGGCCATGTCTTGCGTCGTACCGTCGAGCTGTTCGTAGATGTTGCCGAAGCCTGGGCTGGGTGTGACCGTGCAGCCGCTGCTTGCAGCCCCGAGCAGCCCACAGCAGAGCAGGATGGTAGAAGCGGTGAGCCTGTCCTTGCGCATGTCCATGGTCTTACCCCTGTCCTCGGGCTCGGACGGTCCTGGCGCTGGCCGGCACTGTGCCGATGCTGCTTGGCGCTGCGCCTGGGCAGACCAGCGGTGACGTCAGCTCGGTGGCCTTGCCCCCAGATCGCGAGGACCCGGCGCCGGCAGCGGTCGACTTGCGATGAGCGTCCAGCCACAGAAACGCGGGCACCGACAGACCGATCAGGCCAACTGTAAGTGCGGTTGTGGCCGCAGCCGCTGGTGTGAACAGGCGATTGATCGAGTATTTGTCGACGAGCAGAAACACCTTCTCATTGGCTATCCAGAGGCCGATGCTGGTGGCGACGCTCAGTCCGAGGCCTGTGCCTATAAGCGCCATCGTGGCGGTGGCTTGACCGCTGCTGAGCAGGGCGCTGCTCCCAGAGGTTTCGCCCGTGTTTCCCACGAAGGCAGGACACGCACTGTCGGGCCAGGGCTCGCAGGCAGCGATCGGTCGGACGTCTGCGGGCTGAATGCCCACGCAGCCTGCCTCGAAGCAGGTGTCTTGCAGCTCGGCGGCCGCCTGTGTAACCACCTCCAAACAGCCGGCGGCGCAGGGCACGCTGCGTGAGGCCAGGCGCTGCGTGTTCTGATCCCAGAGCGTGAGCGAAGCCTTGGCCCCCTCAGCTTTCTCGATCATCAGCACCTGGCTGCCCGGACTGCCGGCGGTGATGCGCTCCGGCGCTAAGCGCTCGCTGATTGGCTGCGGTGCATCGAGGTTCGCGGCTGAGCGCTTCAACGCGATGCGTCGCATTAGCTCGGTTCGCATATCGCCGCCTGGGAAGGCGCCAAACACGCCCAGAAAAAGTCGACCCGAGGGTCGCGTGCGCTCGACAGATGACTCGCGGCAGTACATCGGCTGACTGCTCAGCGCCGGATCCCACGGTGGTGCCTGCAAAAGCAGGCGAACGTGAGCGGCCAGCACCTTGTCGAGATCCGGGTCGCACTGGTGGCAGTAGTCATCGCGTACGGCCCGCCGCCCCGTGGCCAAGTCGTAAAGCCAGAGCCTGGTTCGGGTGATCTGTTTTCCTTTTTCGATCAGTCCGCCAACGACACTGCCCGTGGCCCCCGAGCACTGCGCCTTGAGGGCATCCATGCAGCCTGTGCTGCCGCTGTAGACGGGCCCTGGACAGACCGGCAGTGGCTGCTCTTTGGGGCTGCGCAGGAACTGCACCGGCACGCCCTGGCGGGCCAGCGCGTCCGCAAGGTTCTTGGTGCTTTGTTCTTGTTGTTCGCAGCCCGCCTGGATTCCCCACAGATAAACGGGCGTTCCCGCCCCCGACTGCGCCACCGCTTCGGCTTGCCAAAGGACGGGCAGAAGAACCGCCGCGCAGCGCAGCCACGACCGAAAAGCCAAGCGGGAGCAGAGCGGAACAAAGGACATCAGCATGAGCCCTCTCTTATCACGGATAGGCGGCTTGCTTAGCAGTCACTGCGGAAGATCCAGATGCGGATGCGGGGCTGTTTGCCTTCGGGCTCACCACGCAGCGGCATGATCGCGATGTCGTTGTTGTAAAGCCGCTGCACCGTGGTTTCGTTGCGCAGGTTGCAGGGCAAAAGATGCGGCCCCAGGACTTCAATAGAACGGAACTCTGGCGGCAAGAGCTCAGACTGGATCTTCCACTGCAGGCTCTTGGCTATCGTCAGGGCGATGTCGCGTTCGGCCTCGGACTCACCATGCGGCTGAACAAGAATCAGCAAACGCGACGACGGAGAAAGCTGCTCGCGCTTGAGCAAGTCCTCGCTGAGAAATGCGGTGCGGGCCGGATGCAGACTCGACAAGCCGCTGCTTGGGTGGAGGTACACGATGCAGTTTGGCTGCGACTTCATAAACAGCAGCGCTTTGTCGAACTCGACGGCACGACAGACCTGCGGATCGTTGTGCGCCACCGCCGTCATAAACTCGGCGAGCTTGGGATTCTTGCAGTTCTTGTCGCGGAAGTACTGGTTGCGAAAGTTGGCAAAGCTCTGCTGTAGCGCCGAAATTTGGTCGCGCAGATAGCGTGCTCGCTGGTAGTTGTCGTCGTTCTCTTTCTTGAGCGCGGCGAGTCGCGCTTCGATTTTCAGAATCTCTGCGGATGTCACGCAGCCCAAAAAGGTCAATGTGAGCGACATCAGCAGGACATGGCGCGTCAGTGAGCAGGGCATTGAATTTCCACCCGGGCGGGAAATGGCGTCGTCAAGAACTGGCCGCGGAGCGTGTACTCAAGTAGCTTCTGTTTTGCCCGTACCGTCGGAGATCCTTCGTGCAGAGTAATCTTTCCGCCTTGTAGGACCAGCACCACCCGTTCGCCGGCTGGCAGTGCCGCGATGCTGCGCTTGAAGCCGTCGATCAACAGGGCTTCTTGCAGCGTTCCCGCCAGCCCCGGCGTGCGAATGCACGATGACGATACGGGCACCAGGGGAGACGGCGGTGCAGGTAGAGGCCGCTTTGTTCCGGGCGGCTTCGTCGGTTCCTGCTTGCCGGGCGGTCGAGCCTCGTCTGGTGGTGTGCCCGCATCGATCGCGCCGAGATCGCTGACGGCATCTGCGTCCACAGCGACTCGGTCAGAGCCCAGATCAGACGCTGTGGGCTCGACGGCCAGCAAGTCCTCCTTCGGCCGCTGACCATCGGCTTCCTGTGGCCCATGCGGAGCATTGCTGGCTCGCTGCGCATCCACAGTCTCTGCCGCGAGCAAGTCAACCGAAGCGGACAGTGCATCCACGGCGGAGCGCTGCTGCATACACGCAGATGAGCCCCCTTTGCCAAACAGCCCGGCCGCGAGCACGCCCAGAAGAACGACGACAATGGCAGCCAGACGGCCCCAGCGTACCGACGACGGGCTTGCAGTGCGCAGAGGCGGCGGCACAGCCTTGGGTGAAGCCGCCTTCTGGGGCGATGCGCTGCCGTCCGGGTCGCCACCCGCGATGAGATCTTCTGGCTCTAGCGAGATGGTCTTTGGTGCCGACGCCGACTTCCCGGCGTTGTCTGCCGTCGTCGCATCGGCGCGAGCAGGACGCACAGATGGAATGAATGCCCCGGATCCGCTGGCTCCTGGCGGTGGCGAGACATTGTCGACCGGCGTCGTCGGCTTGCCTGGTACGGGCACTTGCTGCGCGCTTGAGAACGAGTCAGGGATCTCGATCTGACTGTTGGCAGCGTCGGGAGGTAGGCCAAGGATTCGCTCGAATGTGCCCACCACCTCGGCCATGGAGGGACGCGCCTCTGCTGTCTTGGCCAACATGCTGTCGATGAACTCGGCCAGCTTGGCCGGCAAGCCAGGGCAGATCTCGCGCAGCGGCGTGGGGGCATGAAAGACGTGCTGTGTTGCAAGCTCCAAGGGGGCTTCGCCCAGAAACGGCAGCCGACCTGAGAGCACGCGATAGGTCATGACTCCCATCGCATAGACATCGACTTTGTCCGTTACCGGTTTGCCATTGCCCCACTGTTCTGGAGCCATGTACTGCGGTGTGCCGAGCAGGCTGCCAATCTGTGTCTTCGGCTCGGTGACGATCCGACCCGCTGGATCGGTGGCGGGTGTTGGCGATGATTCGGCCTGCTTGGCGATCCCAAAGTCGAGTAGCTTCGCGCGCTCGCCGCCAGGTACTTCGGGATCGGTCACCAACATGATGTTGTTGGGCTTCAGGTCGCGATGGATCAGGCCTTTTTCATGCACCTTGGCGATGATCGATGCGACCTGCCGCAGCGCATGCAGCCCCGCCATGCCCAAGCGCCCTTCGGGTCTTGCCGCTGCTTCGTCGAGCCGCTTGGCCAGCGTCTCTCCGTCGAGGTACTCCATGATGAAGTAGGGCGTTCCATCGGCAAGCTCGCTGATCTCATAGATCTGCACCACTCCTGGGTGATGCACGCGATTTGTCGCTTTGGCTTCGCGAATAAAACGCGCCCGCAACAGCGGATTCTGCGCATGCTGCGGCAGCATGATCTTCAGTGCTGCACGGCGCTCAAGCTCGACGTGCGTTACCTCAAAAACCGAGCCCATCCCTCCCTCGCCCAGCTGGCGAACAATGCGGTACTTCCCAAGGAGGGCGCCGATCTGCAGCATCGAGGATATCTTAGAGTCCCCTAGTCGAAAAAATCTATCAGTCTGTGATCAGGACCCCCAAAGTGGTCCGCCCTTCGGGCCGTGATTTACAAACAGCAGGGAACGGGCCTGATACCTACGTCATGTCTGCGTCGGCGCGGACTCGGTGTGGGCGCTCGCCGCAGCCATCTCGACGTCGCCTGACAGCACGCGCTCGATACCGGCCGAAGTCTGCAAAAGAAGCTCGCCCGCTGGGCCGAGCCCGATCGGGACACCGACGCGCGGCGTATCCTCGCGTCCACTTTGCACGCGCAAGAGCGGATGCTCTGGCCCAAGGCCTGCGGCGGCGGCAAAGGGTGCGGTGATGGCTTCGTTCCCGTCGGAAAGATAGCGCTCATACCAGGCCGCTAGGGCAGCAAGAAAGCGCTCTGCGAGCAGGCGCGGCAGTGGTGCGTGGGGCGTCGCTGCCAAAGACAGCGGCGGATACAGAAGCGCTAGGCTCGTGCCAGGCACAGCGCTTGGAAAGCTGCGGCTTGCGACGTTGCAGCCAACGCCGATGACGACGAAGTCGATGCTGCCAGCGCTGCCAAAGAGCTCTGTGAGAATGCCGCCTAGCTTGCGATACGGGGTACCCGCCTGGGCTTCTGTTTTTGTGCGGGCCAGAAGATCGTTCGGCCACTTCAGGCGCAGATCCACTGCGTCGCGCCCGCCGCATTCGGAAAGCAAGTCATTCACCGCGTCGAACAATGCCAGCCCCGCGGCCAAGCACAAAAGCGGCGCGCGATAAGGCGCAAGTGGGGGTCGCAGCAACACCGACAGGTACAGGTTCTCACCCGGCGGAGAGTGCCAGGCCCGCCCTTGGCGTCCGCGGCCGCGCGTTTGGGCATCGGCAGTGACCACTGTTCCGGCGCCAGCCCCCGCTCGTCCCAGACGCACGAGCTCATCATTGGTCGACTCGCACAGCGAAAGATGGTGCCAGGTTGTGCCGAAGGCGAACGCGCTCACGTGCTCACTCGTGCAGGCCTTCCGCGGACGGCGTCGGGGGCGGTACAACCTCCAGCGAGATATCGGCTGCGGGCGCCGAGTGGGTCAGCGCACCGACGCTGATTAGGTCGGCTCCGGCTTCGGCATAGCTGCGCAGCGTTCCCAGCGTGATGCCGCCGGACAGCTCAACCAAGGGGCGCCGAGCATCACCGCGCGGCGGCAGCAGGCTCAGCGCTTCTCGTACCTGAGCTGGGCTCATATTGTCGAACAAGAGCACATCGGCCCCGATGGCCAGCGCTTCGTTAATCTGGGCCAGCGTCGTCACTTCGACCTCGATGCGAACACTGTGCGGAGCCGACTCGCGCACCGCCGAGATTGCCGCCGTGACGCTGCCCGCTGCCGCGATGTGGTTGTCTTTGATGAGCACGCCCGATCCCAAGTCAGCGCGATGGTTGTGTCCACCACCGTGCCGCACCGCGCGCTTGTCCAAGAAGCGAAAGCCCGGCAGCGTCTTTCGCGTGTCGACCAGCCGCGCACCCGTGCCCGCCAACGAGTCGACGTACTTGCGCGTCAGAGTTGCGATTCCTGACAGCCGCTGCAGAAAGTTCAGCACCGTGCGCTCGGCCGCCAAGACACCGCGCACCGGACCTTCGACATTCATCACGGGCGTGCCCGGCCGCACCAGCGAGCCGTCGCGGTACAGCGGCTGACACGCGATGCGCGCATCGACGCGCGAGAACACGGCCTGCGCCACATCCAGACCTGACAGGCACAGCGCGCTCTTAGCCAAGAGCGTGCCGCGCGTCGTGTCGTGCTCACCGAAGATCGCCTCGCTGGTCAGATCGCCGCGCCCCAGGTCTTCATCGAGCGCCAGATCGATCAAGCGAAGCACCGCTGGGGGCAAGGCTGGGACAACAAACGGAGGGAGCATTGCGTGTGACTGCATGCATCACACAAGACCAAATTCCGCTTGCTCCGCGAAGCAAAAAGCGCAGGCTTCTGCTTGCCTGCGAATTCGGCTGACGATTTGGCGAACCGCTACCAGCGGGCAATGGGCCAGCCGCTCTTTTTCGCGTGCCGCAAGAGGCGCGAATCGGGATTGATCACCTGCGGCTTACCGACGCGCAGCAGCATCGGCAGGTCGCTGTAGCTATCGGTATAGAAATAGCTCTGTCGCAGATCACAGCCCTGTGCTTGCGCGAAGCGCTCGGCATACACGACCTTGCCTTCGCCGTAGCACATGGGTCGTTCGGCGGTGCCGGTGAATGCGCCACTCTGTGGATCGACGATCAGACGCGTACACAGCACGTGCTCGATGCCAAGCTCGCGCGCCAAGGGCTCGGCCACATACTGCGTGGCGCTCGTCAGCAGTACTGGCACATGACCCTGCGCTTGGTGCCAGGCGACCGTGCTGCGTCCGTCGGGTGCGACGTGCGGCAAGATGTGGTGGGCCAAGAACGCCTCGCACTTCTGCAGCATGTCGGCCTCTGTGTCGCCCTCGATGTCGGCGATCAAGCGGCGTCCGACCGTCTCCATATCCAAGAACGCCAGCTTGTACTGCATCGTCCAGAATGCGGCTTTGAGCATCATGCTCAGCCCCACTTCGCCGCGGCGGCGCAGGTACGAAATCCACTGCGAGCCACTGCTGACGCGAAGCAGCGTGAGATCCACGTCGAAGAACGCCGCGACGGGGGCCGCATGCACGGCCTCCTTGCTCTGTTCCTTGGACGGCTGGTGCGATACAGACTGCGGTCGCTTCATCGCCCGCTGCTCGCATCTCTGCTGGCGTCGCTCGGCGGCCGCACGACCAAGACCGGACACGGCGCCGTGCGCACCAAGCGCTCGGCCACCGATCCCAAAAAGAAGTGCGCCAGGCCACGTCGACCGTGCGTTCCGACGATCAATAGATCGCCCTGCATGCTGTGCAGCAGGCTGTTCAGCGTCTCGGGCAGAAGACCAAAGATCACCTGGCCACTCATCGACAGACCGGGGCGACCATACATCGACACCATGGCCTGCACTTGATGATGGGCAGACCGCAGCCGCGCGTCGTTGATGCGCTCGGCCCAGTCGGTCGGCATACCTTCCAGGGCATACGCTTCCAAGCTGGCCGGCGTCGGTGTTGGCTCGATCGCATGCACCAACGTGACCTTGGCCTTGACTGCTTCCGCTAGGTCAAGGGCACTCAGCACTGCGAAGCGACCCGACTCGCTTAGATCGACGGCGACGACGATGTGGCGCGGCAGAAGCGCCAGCGTCCGCACGTAATCGGGCTCGACCTCGACGGCGTGGCCAGCTTCCTGCCAGCCGCGAAAGCCTCCGGCGAGCGAGCGTACGCGGTGATATCCCATGCGCTGCAGCGAATCGGCGGCCAGTGCCGAGCGATATCCACCCCCGCAATAAAGGACGATCTCAGCCTGTGGGTCGGGCAGCGTGCGCTCGATATCGCGCTCTAAGATGCCGCGCGCCAGGTGCCGTGCCCCAGGGATATGCCCGGCCTGCCACTCATGGTCTTCGCGCACGTCGAGCAGGTGAAATGTGGCGCCTGAGCCGGACCGGCCGCGACTGCGGTCGCCGATCCAGGTCAGAAGCTCTGTGGCTGAGATCTCGGTGATACGACCGCGTGCGTCCTCGCTGATGCGCAGGAATCCTGGCGAGTGATCCATACGGGAACGCTACCGCATTTTCGCAGGCGGAAGCAGGCGATCTTGGCGGGGCGTTGCGGGGCCCTTGGCCCTTCGCAAAACCATGGCCAATAGGCGTGGGATGGTCGCGCTTCCAGATAGAATCGCGGCTTTGCCATGTCTTTCAGCCAGCCGCCCCCTTCGGCCTTACCCGCGCCGAACGAACGAGACGAAGAAGACGCAGCGCTGCGCGAATACGCCGTGTTGTGTCAGCGCGTCGACGCATTCTTTGCTGCCGTCGCCGCGCGCCATCCGACAGCGCTGCGCTGTCAAGCAGGCTGCCATGGCTGCTGTCAGGCTGGGCTTTCGGTCTGCGCGATCGAAGCCGCGGCGATTCGCGCCCACCTGCGAGCCCTGTCCCCCGTCGAAGCCGAGCGCCTGCGCGCCCTGGCTGCGCGCCGCCTGCACCACGCAACGACTGCTGAGCCATCTGAGCCCGCTGCATCGTGTGTGTTCCTGCGCGACGATGGCCACTGTGCGATCTATCCAGTGCGGCCTTTGGTCTGTCGCAGTCAAGGCCTTCCGCTCAGCTACTCTGCGCAGCTGATTCCGGCGCAGGCGCTGCGCTTTTCGGCCCAGGACGGTCGTGCCGTCGTGTGCTGTCCGCTGAACTTCAGCCAGGACGCAGCGTCGGGGGATGCTCGGGAAGCCGCGCCGCCACGGGCCGCCGACATCTTGGATGCAGAGCGCGTCGATCTGCTGCTGGCCCTGCTCAATCGCCGGTTCTTGGAGAGGACGGGGCAGGATGCCGCACACGCGACGCAGCGCAGAGCGCTCGCCGACTTGGTGTGGATGCCGGACGACTGCGCACCTGAACCGACGAAGACGTGACGCATCGCCGCCATATCCCAGGCTGTGAAGGCCGTGCGGACGCCGACGTCAGATTCGGACATGAGCCCCAGCCAATATCGCGCTGTACAGAGCCCGCCAGTCTGCAGAGAATCGAAAGAGCCGAGATCCACGATCCGGGAGGGATGGATGTCTTCTGCTTCGCGTCTGCACACGTCGAGTTCGCGACGTGGCCTTCGAGGACTTAAGCTCGCAGCGTTCAGCGTCGCTCTGCTTTGCGGGACCCTGGGGCTAAAGCAGGGTCTGGATATCGGATCGGCTCTGGCCAAGAAGTCGAAAAAGGCCAAGACCAGTGTCGCATCGGTGCAGACGGCCAAGCTCCTCGAAGAACAGGGGCAAGGCGTCATGCAGTGCGCCGTCAAGCAGGCCCTGGACAAAGGCGCAAACAGGGTTGACGTCGTGGCCAAGGTCACCGTCAACAACCGCGGTCAGGTCGTCGCCGTCAACGTCACGGCGAAGGCCGATATGAAAGATCACCAGGGTGTCCGCGCCTGTGTCGACGCGCTGATCCGCAGCATTCGTTTCCCGGCCAGCGAGGCTCCGCTTACCGAAGTCCAGCGCGAGTGGAGCATCCAGTAGAGCGGCCCGCGCCTTCTGCCTTCCGCATATCGCAGCCCCCTGCCAACTTCGATGTACGACGTATGCTCGTGAGCGACGGGCCAAGCCCCTGACTGTGATAAGGTGCGCGCGTGATTGCGCAACTGGCGGACATCTCGTTTGGCTATCCCGGCACCGAGCTTTTTTCGCACGTGTCGTTTCAGATAAACCCAGGCCAGCGCATCGGCTTGGTCGGCCCCAACGGCGCCGGCAAGTCGACGCTGTTGCGCCTGCTGATGGGCGAGCTTGCACCGGACAGCGGGCAGGTCGTGCGGGCTCGCGGCAAGCGCCTGGCGTACATGCATCAGTCGCAAGAGTTCCATGGCCACGGAACGCTGTGGGACACGCTGCTGTTACCATTTGCAAGTCTTTTGCAAATGCGATCCGAGCTGTCCGCGCTGGAACACGAGATCGCAAACGCAGAAGGCGAGCGCGCTGATGCCTTGCTCAAGCGCTATGGCGAGCTTGAGCACGAGTACTCGCACCGCGAAGGCTATACGCTAGAGATCCGCGCCCGCGCCCTGGCGCATGATCTGGGTTTTTCGGAAGAAGACCTCGGCCGCTCCGTCGCTAGCTTGTCCGGCGGAGAGCGCGGCAGGGTCGAGCTGGCCAAGGTGCTTTTGGATCAGCCCGACCTGTTGCTTTTAGACGAACCGACCAATCACCTGGATGCCGAAGCGGTCGAGCACTTGGAAGAACGCTTGGCTGCTTGGCCCGAGACCCGCGCCCTGCTTCTGGTCAGTCACGATCGGTACTTCTTGCAAGCAGTTTGCAACGAGATCGTCGATGTCGAAGACGGCGATCTGGTGCGCTATCCCGGCAGCTATGAAAAGTACGTCGACGCCCGCGCCGAGCGCCACGAGCGCCTAAACGCCGAGTGGGAACGCCAGCAAGAACACATCGCCCGCACTGAAGACTTCATCCGCAAAAACATCGCAGGGCAGAAGACCAAGCAGGCGCAGTCGCGGCGCAAGATGCTGGAAAAGATCGATCGTATCGAGCGTCATCGCGATACGTGGAACGCGGCCGGCGATATCGGGCTGCGCTTCGCCGTCAGCGAGCACCGCGGCGGCAAAGAAGTGCTGCGCTGCGAGGGCGTTGAGCTTGGCTATGGCGAAGGCCAGGCGCTGGTGCGCGACCTGAACCTGACGATCTATCGCGGCGAGCGCATTGGCATCGTCGGCCCCAACGGCGCCGGCAAGACCACCTTGCTCAAGGCGCTGATCGGCCGCATGTCACCGCGCCGCGGCTTCATCACGCTTGGGCACGAGGTGCGCATCGGCTACTTCGATCAGAAGCTCGAAGACCTCGATGAAGACTACTCGCTGATTGACGAGATCCGCAGCGTGCGCGGTGACTGGAACGAAGACGTCGTGCGCGGCTATCTGGGGCGCTTTCGCTTCAGTGGCGACGACGGCTTCAAGAAGGTTAAGGGCCTATCGGGCGGCGAGCGCAACCGCCTGCAGATGGCCAAGCTGATGCTGCGCCCGTACAACCTGCTGGCCATGGACGAGCCGACCAATCACCTGGACATCGCGGCGCGCGAGACCCTGGAAGAAGCACTGTCGGAATACGAAGGCTCGCTGGTCGTGGTCAGTCACGATCGCTACTTCCTCGATCGCGTGGTGACCAAGATCCTGCACCTGGATGCAGCGACCGGTCGCATCGATGAACACGTCGGCAACTACTCGGACTATCGGCGGCGTGTGCTTGCGGCGCAGGCCGCGCGCGATGCGGCCAAGGCCATCGAAGCGGCCAAGCAAGCACGGCCCATGGGCAAGAAAGACAGCCCTGCTGCGACGAGCAAGCCGGCCGCCAAGCCCGCTGCAAGTTCACCGGCCAGCGATGCGGCGGGCGGCAGCAAAGAAGAGCGCATGGCCGCGCATCAAGCGCGCAAAGAGCGCGAGCGCGATCTTTCCCGCAAGCAGAAGCGCTTCTCGCAGCTTGAGACCGAGATCGAAGCGACAGAGGGCGCGATCAAGAAACTGCGCGAGCAGCTTGCCGCGGATCACGGGGGCGAGTGGCAGAAGCTCAATCAGCTTGTCAGCGACGAACAGGCGCTGGACGAAAAGCTCAAGCGCTTGATCCACGAATGGGAAGAGCTAGGCACCGAGCTCGCGTAGCTGCGCGAGCGCGAAAAAGGCCTTGCCGGTCGCGGAGTTTTGGCGAATGGCCGGCTCATCGTACGGACCGATTGTTTGTTGCCGTCAGGAACGATACGCTGCGCGCGTAGTTCTTGATGCAAGCAGGTGCTGAGCTTGCGAGGAGATCTCGGTGCCGGATCCACACAGCGAGATGCTGCGAAAGCTGAAGCAGCGTGAAATCGACGACCTGATGAAGGCGCAAGAGCTGAACATCACGCTCTTGGGGCAGCTGCGTCAGCGTTCTGTGTACACGATAAGCGTCGCCGAGAAGTTCGAGCTAGAGCAGCAGATCGAGCGGTGTGAGCGACAGCAGCGCGAGCTTCAGCTGCGCAGCGACGAGCTGCACAAAGAGCTGAACGGCATTCCGCTGGACAACCTGCCGTGCCCACGCAACACGCAGTGGGTCGACCGCCACGAAGAACACGTCCGCTTTCACCGCGCCCTTTTGGCCCAGCGCGAACAGAGCCGAGCCCGCGGCGGCGAGCGAACGCCCGTGTACGTCATCTGCAACGGCCTGCCCGGCGTGGGCAAGACGCACTTCGTCTTGGAATACGCCTATCGCCAGATCGGCGCGACGTATCAGAGCGTGGTGTGGATCGATGGCAGCGGCACCGATCTGCGCAGCGCGACCGCCCGTGCAGCGCGCGAGCTGAGCTTGGTGACCGGCGGCAGTCCGACGGAAGATCAGCTGATCGACGCGCTTCGCAGCTATCTCGCCAAGGGCGGGCCCCACTTGGTCATCATCGACAACGTCGATGCCCCAAGCGCGATCGGCCGCTATCTGCCTAAGCGTGGCGATGTCTGTGTCGTAATCACGACCCGTCGCCGCGATCTGCCCTTCGTTTCCGAGAGCTACCGCATCGAGCTGCTTTCGCCGGAAAAGGCCCTTGAGCTCCTGCGCGGTCCGACACCACTTGCCGATGCCGATGAGGAAGCGACCGCCACGCTGTTGGCGCAAGAGCTGGGCTATCTGCCCCTGGCCTTGATGCTGGCGCGCAAGGTCCACCAGACCGGCCTGCGCCCGTCTCTGCGTGAGCTGCGCGACAGCATCATCCTCATCGGGCCGGCGCGCTGGCGGCCGAGCGTCGACGCCGATCCCTATCTTCTGCCCTATGCCAACTTGAGCGCACTGTTCGAGGTCAGCTATCAGCTGCTCAGCTCGGACGCGCGCTGGCTGGCTGCGGCGGGCGGTTATTTCGCGCCGGCCCCGATCGATCGCGATCTGTTGTGCGATGCCGGGGCGATCTTGGCGCGACAGCCGATTCAAAATGAGCTCGATCGCGACCGCTGGTTGCGTGCGCTGGAAGAAATCGATCGCATCGGGCTCGTCGAGCGAAGCGAGCACGTGATCAAGTCGATGGCGGGATCGCGCCATGGCATTCGCGTGCGCATTCACTTGCTGTTGCAGGACTATCTGCGCAGCGTGGCGTGCAGCGAAGATGCGGCGGTGCAGGCCGTGTGTGAAGCGCTGGCGCGACGGGTCGAAAGCACGCCGCTGCTCGCGCGCGAGTTGCACGAGCTGAGCCACCACCTGCCGCATATGGAGTGCGTGCGCAGCCAGCTACGCGAGCAGTCGCCGCCGAGCTCGGCCTGGATCATGGTTGTGGTCGGCTTGGTTCGCTTCCACTGCTTGATGGGGCGCTACACCGAGGCTCTGCGACTATGCGATGGCGTGTTGCCGCCTGAGCTGTCGGTCGATGCGCCGCGCGAAGCGATTGATCTGGCACACCAGCGCGCCTTTGCGCTGTGGCGGCGGCGAGAATATGACGCGGCGCTCGACGACTATCGCGCCGTTCACGCCTGGCGACTGCAGAAGCTGGGCCCGGATGACGTAACGACGTCGTTCCCCGAACACGACATCGGCTCGATCTATATCGAGCAGGGCCGCTACGCCGAGGCGAAGGCCACATTTGCCGATATCGCCGGGCGAATGCAGGCGCTCTTGGTGCGCACTGGGCAGCTCGGGACATTCGACGAGTCGACGCGCATGAAGCAGATCTGCCGCGCCTTGGCCCTGACCGGGCAAGCTCGGTCCGAGCTGCAGCTGTTGCAGACCTCGCCGCTGTCCGTCGGCGATATGGTGGCCACGCGCGCCGAGCGGCTGCCGCGGCTGCGCCAGGTCCTTGCGATGCTGGACGAAGCACGCGCCGTCTTTCGTCAGCTGCGCATGCAGGATGATCTGTTCGCCGCGCGGCCGATGCTGGTGTACGCCGATGCGCTGCGCGCCCAGGCCGAGCTAGCGGAAAGCGATGCCGAGCGCGGCCCGCTCTTGCAAACGGCCGAGCAGACCGCGCGGCAGGTCTTGACGATTCGCGAGACCGAGCTAGCTGCAGAGCACCCGTACCTGATCGAGGTGCGTCAGGTCTTGGGCAGGATTGCCGTCGCCAAGGGCGATCCTCAGCAGATCGGGGCCGAGTACGAGCATGCGCTGCGACTCTCGCGCTCGCTGAAGACGTAGATGCAGGCATCACCTCTCGCCGCTGTGTCCCATCGACCTGCCATGCGGCGTTGGTTGGTCAGAATTGGGCCGATCCGTCCGTATGTATCTAGGCGTCGACGGATCCGCGCGATTGGACTGGGCATTCCGGCGGGTGTCGTGCGGTGCAGTCGGGCTGTGTGTCGTCGTGTCAATTCATCTGAACCATGGGAGAGTCCTTTGAGTATTCGGCGCGGTCGATCATCCAGCTCATCCATTTCTTCTTTGGCCGCGAAGCCGGGCATTCCCGCTTCTGTCGATCGCTGGCGATTTGGCGAGCCACCCTTGCCGCGCAATCACGACTTTATCGACCGCGACAGCGAGCTTCACGCCCTGTGGCAAGCGCTGCAGCCCCAGCCTGGACCGCGCCGCGTCTGCGTCGTCACCGGACCCGCCGGCAGTGGCAAGACCCAGCTGGCTCTAGAATATGCATACCGCTATGGCCATCATTATGATCATTGTTTGTGGTTGAATAAAAAGGACTTTTTAGATTCGTATTCATTTGGCTCTGGGTCGCATTTATTGATCTTGGATGCCGCCGCGGATGATGCGATACATGATGCAATGAATGAAACGCAGATAAGCGATGAAAAGGTATGTCGGTCCGACCGCATTCACGATCTGCTGGCGCAGATTCCCGCTGAAAATGTCTGCATCCTTTTGACGGCGCGTGCGGCGCAGGCGCAAAGCGATGTGCAGCTTGGTGGCTTGCCCAGTGAAGATGCGCTGCGCTGGCTGCAAGACGCGCTGCCGACAAGCTGGCAGGGCTGGTACAACGCACCGCTGCTCTCGCTTTATCAGGCGGTGCGCGGGCTGCCGTTTCCCCTCTCGGTGTTGCGACGAATCTTGCGCCATGGCTATCGAACGCCGGCCGAGATCTGGCAGCGCGTTGAACAGCAGGGGGCAGGTGTCTGGCTCAGCTCTGAGATTCAGCGCAATCCAGCGCTGAGCTATTGTCCCGAGGAAGAGCTGCCGCTGGCTCTGGCGGTGCTGCAATGACGCTCGACCACGCGCTGCTCGACTCGCTGCGGACGGTTGGCGATCCGGTCGCGGATGAGGTCATCGCGCAGCTCTTTGAACAGAATCGCGTCACGGATGCCAACGCTCTATTTGCGCAGCTCAAGCACAATGCGCAGCAGCCGCCGACGGATCATCCGGCGTCTTTGCTCTTGGCGGATTATTTCGCGATGACCGCCGAGCTGCCGCCGTTTCTGGATGCGGCCTTGGTGGCTCGGGCGTCGGAGTTTTTCCGCTCGCATGGGCCGTCGATCCTGACGGTGTTGGGGGCGTATTCGCTGCCCTTGGACTATGCCGCGAAAAAGGGCGTGCAGGTCCTGGCCCGCACCGCACGAATGACCAAGAACCCGAACCGCCGCGTGGTCGAAACCGCACAGCTTCTGACCGATGTCCTGCACGAAAATGGTCTGTCCCCCGACGGAGCAGGCATCCGCACGGTTCAGAAAGTGCGGCTGATCCATGCCGCCGTGCGCTACCTGATTGTGAACCGTGACAGCACGTGGAGCCCGGACTACGGCACGCCGATCAACCAAGAGGACATGCTCGGCACGCTGTTGAGCTTCTCGGTAGCGGTCTTGGATGGGCTGCAGCGCTTGGATATGCCAGCGACGGCCGATGAAGCGGACGCGTACTACCACTGCTTCCGCGTGGTCGGGTATCTGCTGGGCATTGCGCCGCACTTAATCCCCGACAACTTGGCCGATGCCGCCGCGCTGAGCGAGGTGATCTTTGCCCGTCAGGCCGGGGTCAGTCCCGAAGGGAGAGAGATGACCGCGGCGCTCTTGTCGATGATGGACGCGGTGTATCCGTGGCCACTGCAAGGGACCGGCGCGGCACTGATGCGTCACCTTCTGGGCGACACAACCGCCGAGCTTCTGGCCATTCCTCGCGTGTCGTTTAGTCAGCGCCAGATCGTGCGTCTGCAGCAGTTTTTTTACGCCAGCCTAGAAGATGCGGCCGATGAGTCCGCCGTCATGCGTCGACTGCGACGCGTGATCTCGCACTGGTACCTTTCGCACATCACCAGCATCGATCGCGGCCCTGGGCAGCCGACACTGCAGCTACCGCAAGAGCTGGGCGATACCTGGCGGGCCAATCATCCACCATCAAGCCAGCCTCGCGTGGTGATTGTGCGACCGCCGAGCCGAAGCTCGATCCCGCAGCCAGTGCCGCTGCGCTCGATCAATCACCCGGTCAAGCGCAACGACCAAATCACCCAAAGCTATCACCTGTTCAGCCAGGCCATGGTGCCGCTGTTTGGCGAGCCGGCCATCGCCGACTGGTGTACGTATGCGAAGTTTGCTTCGCGACAGGCTGGCGTCCACATTCGTGAGACCAGCGTCACGGCTCGCGACTTCATGCAGGCATTGTTCGACCGCACCGATCCCGGAAAGCTGCGGCGCATGGCCGACGATCTGTGGCGGCTGCCAGATAGCATGGCCATGGCGCGCGTGCTGCTTGAGCTGTGCCTTTCGCGCGTCGATGGCTCGCTGACCTTGGGCGATGTTCGCAAGAGCGGAGGCTCGCGCATTATCTTGGCGCTGGCCGACTTTCGCGCCTGCGCTGCACGCTTGAATCAGGTGTTTCATCAGGGCAACCAGCGCGTGTACGAAAACATCGCGCCGGCCTATTTCGCGTATCTGCGAGCGGCGCAGATTGCGCCAAATGGCGTGCCCAGCGAGGTGCCGAGCATCGACGAAAAGGTGGATCCGCACGGCTATCTGCACCGCGGATTTTCCTGTTATCGCGAAGCTCAGCTCGCATCGCTACGCGGCGATATCGAGGCGCGAGATCGCTTGGTGCTGCACGGCAGCTTGTGGATCGGTATCCAAGAGCAGAGCTTTATCCTGCAGCCGCTTTTCGATCAGGTCCGTCCCGAGCTGGCGGCCTTGTCGCGCTGCATCGTCGTCATCGACCCACGCGGCGAACACGTGATGCTGCCGGCCGGTGGCGACTGGGGGGAATTCTTCCACCGCCTGGGGATCGATCATCGCCGCGTAGGACCGCAGCCCTTTGTCACCTTGCCGCCGCTCCTTTCGGGGGATGCGCTCATCGGCACCATTGCGGGTTACTTCTGCGAGGGCTTGCACAGTCAGTCGCTGATCAATGGGCGCCCAAGTGAGGTGCTGCCCATGGGCAAGCTGGGCCATGATGATCTGCTGGCAGAAGAGCGAGCCTTGTAAGCGATGCGACTTGGTGTATCGAAATCGGTCCTTGATCGTTCAGCCCGTTCCCGCAAGAGACGTGAGCGCGTAAGATTCCCGTCCATCAGGAGTATGTAGTCGATGGCTGCAACCCATGTGTTCATCTGCGCGGCCCGCCAAGACCAAGAGCTCTGCGAAGAGCTGATCACGCACCTTGCGCCCTTGGAATACCAGGGGCTGATCAAGGTCGTGCAAGACCAGGCGCTGTCGCTTGGGCAGTCCGCTCAAGATCAGCGACTGCAGAGGGTGCGGGAAGCGCGGGTCTTTCTGCTTCTGCTCAGCCCTTCGCTCTTGCGCGGACTGGCTGAAAACGACGTCGTGCGCGAGGCCCTTGAGCGCCACGTGCGCGATGAGCTGGTGCTGGTCCCGGTCGTGCTGCGCGCGTGCGATTGGGAAGCCTACTCGTTCGGCAAGCTGGTATCGCTGCCCCGCGACGGCAAGCCCATCGCCGATTCCAGCCCGCGCGCCCGCGATGCCGTATGGCTGTCGATCGTTCGCGAGCTGCGACAGCTAATCACCGAGCTGCCCAAGGATGTCCCGCGGCCGCCGCCGGCTCGCGAAAATCCTGTCGATTCGTTCCCCGGAACTGGTCCTGGCTCTGATGAACCGCCCCGCGCTCCGTCTGGGGGCGTGGCGAAAGCGCCCTCGTCTGCCGGCAGCGGGCGGTTTCGCCAAGGGCATGCGCTGATCATCGGTACGGGGCAGCCCGGCATCGAGGTCACGGCGGGCGATGCGCAGGCTGTGCATGGGCTTCTGACCAACCCCAACCGCGCGGGCTATCCCGCAACACAGGCTCGGCTGCTCACCAACCAGGCCGCGACGCGCAGTGCCATCTTGCGCGAGCTTGCAGGCTTGGTGGCGCGCGTAAATGCCGATCCCGATCGCGACGCCACGGTCTTTGTCTATTTCTCAGGCCATGGCCTGCGCGTCGGCACTAGCAACCCCAGCTATTACTTGATCCCCTGGGATTACAGCGTCGGCAACGAAGCCACGACCGCGATTTCTGGCAAAGAGTTCAGCGATCTAATTGGGCAGATCAAGTCACGAAAGCTGATGGTTTTCCTCGACTGTTGCCACGCTGCAGGCGTGCCAAAAACTGCCGGCGTCACCATCACGACCGCGGCCTTTCCGCGCGATCTCGAACGTCAGCTCGGGCATGGCTCTGGCTTGGTCATCGTGGCCTCGTCACGCGACAACGAAGTGTCGTGGACCAGCACCCCGTACAGCCTGTTTACCACCTGCCTGCTTGAGGCCCTCGACGGCAAGGGCAGCAGCGATGGCTATGCCCGCGTGCTCAACGTCCTGGCCTATCTGATGCAAGAGGTGCCCAAGCGGCAGCCCAACCAGCATCCGGTGGTGCGAAAGATGCTGGATCTCGACGACAACTTCGCAATCTGTTTTCATGACGCCGCGTCGCAGCCCGACCAAGCCGCGGCGCCCAGAGGGGCTCGAAAGACGATGCCGAATTCCGAACCCAGCTCGACGATCGACGAGAGGTACTTGGCCAGCCTGAATGAGGCTGCCGATCTGCACGTAAGCAAGATTGCCCGACTGCGCCGCGCGCTGGCGATCTCGGCGGATCCCATGCAGCAGTTTGCCTATGAGCAGCAGATCGTCGACGAAGAGAAGAACCTCGCGGCGCTGCAGGAAAAGATCGCCGCGTACCGCAGCAGGCCCGCTTCTTCTTCTGCGGCACCCAAGGCCGTTGTCGTCGAGCCCCCCGCGCCCGCCGCCCGCCCGGTCGCCGCAGGTGGCCGAGTTCCGACGCGTCCGTCGCTTCGTCGAACCTTGCAGGGTGCGATTCCAACCTCTGCCGATCTCGACGCGTTCTGCCTGGACTATTTCGAGCGCATCTATCGCCGCTTCGGCTCGGGGATGGATCGCGAAGCCAAGCTGAGCATGCTTCTGCAGCTTGCCGACCGCCGCCAGATCCTCGACTGCCTGCGCAAGGACTATCCCGACTTTGACTACGACAGCGTGCTGGAGTTCGAGTAGCGGCTGAGCGCAGCCAGCACCGCATCGCCGCAAGCGGCCGTCGACAGAGTGCCGCCGATATCGACCGTGGTCTCGCCGCGCCGCACCACGAACTGCACGGCCGCCCGCAAGCGACCCGCCGCTTCGCTGCGTCCGACGTGTTCAAGCAGCAGGGCCAAGGTCAGAAACGCGGCCAAGGGGTTGGCGATACCACGGCCCGCAATGTCGGGAGCCGAGCCATGGACCGGTTCGAACAGCGACACGCGTCCGGGATGAATGTTTCCCGATGCAGCGACACCCAGACCGCCGCAGATTGCCGCGCCCAAGTCGGTCAAGATGTCGCCGAACAGGTTGCTGGTAACGACGACATCGAACCGCTCGGGAGCGCGCACGAATTCCATAGCCGCCACGTCGACGTAAAGATGACTCGCGGCGATGTCTTTGTGTGCGGGCTCGGCGGCGACTTCCTTAAAGACGCGCTGCCACAGGCCGTGCGCGTGCGGTAGCGCATTGGCCTTGTCGATCATGCATACACGTGGCTTGGACGGCGGGCCGCTGCTCGTCGCGGCACTGCCCAAGCGGGGCAGGCCGGCCAGGGCAAATGCCGCGCGCACGATGCGCTCGACGCCTTTGCGGGTGTTCAAGTCTTCCGAGATCGCGACTTCGTCAGGTGTGCCGCGCTTGAACGTCCCGCCCATCTGCACGTACGGGCCCTCGGTGTTTTCGCGCAAGACCACGAAGTCGATGTGCTGCGGGCCCTTGCCTTTGATCGGGCACAGCCTCTCGTCAAAAAGCTCGACGGGGCGCAGGTTGATATACAGGTCCAGACCAAAGCGCAGGCCCAAAAGAACGTCGCGGGCGACGATCTGCTCGGGAATGCGCGGGTCGCCCATGGCCCCGAACAAGATGGCGTCAAAGCCGTCGCGTAGCTGCTCTAGCGCGCCTTTGGGCAGGGTTTCGCCCGTCGCCAGATAGTGATTGGCCGACCAGGGAAAGTGGGTCAGCTCAGCGTCGATACCCAGAGCCGGCAGGGCACGCAGGGCTTGCTCGGTCACTTCGACGCCGATGCCGTCACCAGCGATCACGGCGATGCGCGGTTTTCTTACCGCAGCGTCGGGAATACCAAAGGGATAAGGACGAGAGGGGGCGATCATGATGTCGATCCTATGAAGTGTGCGTCCGGCCCAAGAGCCGGCCATCGTTTAGGGAGGGTCGAACGATCGAGAGGCAGCGGCCGGGCTTGGCGAGCGCTTGGCTGCGCGATAGATCGCTGCGTTTTTCTCGACGGTAGCCAGATCGTGCGTGGCGCGAAGCTGGGCCTGTTCCCACTCGGCCGCAAGCTCCTGCAAGCCGAAGCGAAAGGTGGCATCGCGGGCCAGTCGAAATGGCGGGCCGCTTTGGTTCTCTCGTCGGCACAGCGCCTCGGTTGCGCTGACTGTCTCGGCGCGAATCGGCCCTGTGCCCAGGCGCGCGGCAAAGCCCGCCGCATAGCGCTCTTCATAGAGATCGGAAAAGAGCTCGCGTCCATCGTGGGCATCGGCTGCGTACAGACGTGACTGCGCTGCGCTCTGTTCCTTTTGCGGATAGTCCGCTTGCACCAGCGCCCACATGCGCGCGTGATTCTTTTGCACCGAGTAAAGCGCCCACTGCGTCGGCTGCGTCAGCGTCTCAAACACGCCTTCGGCATCCCCTTCGGCGATGGCGCGCAGCAGCGCTTGGCAGGCAGATGCGGGCGACGAGCGATCCTGGCAGGCAGAAAGCAGCCACAGCGACGCCAGCCACACAAGACCCAGAGCGCCCCGGCTCAAACCGCCTCCGAGGGCCGGGCCTCCTTGCGGTCAGGCGGCGGGGCAGAAGTGGGCTCGCTCTCTTGCGGGTGGTGCGCAGCGTCGGCTCGCGCCTGGTCCTGCTTTTTCCGCTGGTTCTGCTGATTCTGATAAATCAGCGCCAAGCGGAACGCGACGTACAGCCCAATCACCACCCAGATCACGGGCGAGCCAGGCAGGCGCATCCAGGTCAAGCCGCTGTGCATCCGCGACAGCGAGACCAAGCCCAAAAGTGCAGTCAGGCCGGCCCCAAAAAGCGGAGCCACCAGCCACAGCCGGCGCTGCAGCGCTAGCGACAGTGCTCCGATGGCTAGGCCGGCAAATACGGCCAGATTGCCCGGCAGAAAAACAAAGGATCGCTCGTCCAGGCGATACAGCGCAAAGCAGGCCATCATGACCATCAGCACGACAAGGTAAGCAGTTTGCGATCGCACCCCCGAGGGCTATCACGAATCGCAGCTTTTTCGCCGTTCTTTTCACCGCTTGATCTATCTTTGGCCCCCTTTTGGCGGCCATGGATACCAGTACCGGACTAGAGAGCGCGTGGCCCAGCACCCGTCTCGCCCCCAGTGGACCCGTCGCTGCTCAGGCGTCAGAGAGCGATCGGCTCAGCGCAAAAGAGCCCGATTCCAGCGCCGAGTCCGCAGCACAGACCACCAGCGAGCGCGAACGCGCCACGGAGCTATGGGCTGCGGCGCTCGCGGCGCTTGCGGGCAAGATCTCGGCACACAACTTTGAGCTGTGGCTGCGCCCGATTCGCTGTCTGCATATCGATGGACGCACCATCCAGCTGCAGGCGCCCAATTCCTTTCTTCAGGACTGGTTCGGCAGCAACTATCTGCGCATCATCCTGGATGAAGTGCGGCGGGTGGCGGCGGTGGATCACGACTTCGTGGTGCAGTGGCTGCCACCAGAAGGCGCAGGCAGCGACGGAACTGCCACCCGGCGTGAGCAAGTGACAGCACCGGCCCAGCGATCGCTAGCTCGGGGACGTAAGCGCGGCAGCGATGCACACGAGCCTGGAGCCGAGGCACCAGCGACCGCCGACGCGCCGGCATCCACTTCGCGTGGGCCAGCGACGCCCGCGCGTCCAGCCCCAAGCGAAGCCGGACGCAGCCTGGCGCCCGCGACCGCAGCGAATGTCGCGCTGCCCTCGGGACTGCACGAGAAGTACACATTTGCCTCGTTCATCGTCGGTCCATCGAATCAGCTTGCCGAAGCGGCCAGCCGCGCCGTCGCTGAGAATCCCGCTGGCAAGTACAACCCGTTGTTTATTTATGGCGGGGTAGGGCTTGGCAAAACGCACCTGCTTCACGCCATCGGCAGCCAGATCCGCAGCCACCACCCGACGTGGCGCATCGTCTACCTCAAGGCCGAGACCTTTCTGAACGAATACGTGCAGCAGGTGCGCAACGGCCGCATCGATGAGTTCCGCGCCAAGTACCGCGATCATGTCGACGTGCTTCTGGTCGACGACATCCAATATTTCGGCGGCAAAGAGCGCACGCAGGACGAGTTTTTTCATACGTTTAACGCCCTCTTCGAATCGCACCGTCAGATCGTCGTCACCGCTGACAAGTACCCGCATGAGATCCCCGATCTGGAAGAGCGCATTCGGTCGCGTTTTCAGTGGGGTCTGATCGCCGACATTCAGCCGCCCGAGCTTGAGACGCGCATCGCCATCTTGGAAAAGAAAGCGCAGCTTGAAGGGGTCGAGCTACCGTCTGAGGTCGCGCACTTTCTGGCCAGCCACATCAAGTCGAACGTGCGCGAGCTAGAGGGGCTTCTGATCCGCGTGGCAGCCATGGCATCGCTGCGGCAGCAGCCAATCACCGTCGACTTCGCGCAAGAGACGCTCAAGAACTTTCTCGGCCAGATCAGCCCGCACCTTTCGATCGATGCCGTGCAAAAAGAAGTCGCCAACTACTTTGGTATCTCGCTCGCCGATCTGTGCGGGGCCAGTCGGCAGGCCAAGCTGGCGCGGGCGCGGCAGATCGCGATGTACCTGTCGCGCAAGCTGTGCAAGTCCAGCTATCCCGAGCTTGGTGAACGCTTTGGTGGCAAGGATCACACGACGGTAATGTCAGCCTGCCGCCGCATCGATGCGCTGCTATTGGCCGATCCCAAAGTGCGCGCCTCGGTGGAAGAGATCGAAAAGCACCTGACCGTCTAGATCGGCTCAGCGATCGCGCGATGGAGCTTGTAGCAGCGCATCCAGCTCTCCAAAGCGATCGAGATCGTGGATGTCGTCGCAGCCGCCGACCGACTGACCGTTGATGAAGATCTGCGGCACCGTCGACTGACCGGTGACATCCGCCAGCCAGCGCCGCGTGGCGGGATCGCGCGAGACATCGATCTCGTGAAACGCCACGCCCTTTTTCGCCAAAAGAGCCTTGGCCCGCACGCAGTACGAGCAGAAGTGCTTCGTATAGATGACGACATCCGCCATATCTGCAGGCTACCGCGGGTCGGCACTCGCTGGGAATGGTTGGCAGTCGGGTCGGTGATCGCTTCGGTGATTGGCAAGCGGGTACGCGGCGCGATAGCTTCGGAAGCGTGTGTGCCTCGGTGGCTATACAGTGGTCCCTTGCTGAAGAACGGTTGCGACGATGCCAAAGAAAACCATGACCAAGACAGTGGCTATGACGCTGGCCGGTGTGTTCTTGACCGGACTTTTCGCCCTTTTCGGGCCCAGCCAATCGGCCCAAGCGCAGCCGACGGTGGTGAGCCCGCCGCAAAAGTCGGTGAACAGCCGACCCAGCGCAAACCGTCGCATCGCCCGCGACGCCGTGGTCAACCTGCATCACTCAGACGAGTACACGGGCGACTGGCGCGTTGGATCCTATGTGTCATCGACGCGCGGCTTTTCGACGGTGTCGTACTGGATCGAGGGGCCAAGTGGCCTGATCTTGATCGACACGCAGTTTCTGCCCTCGGCCGCCGAAGAGTTCATCACCTGGGCCGAGCAGGCCACCGGCAAGCGAGCCCGCGCCGCCTTTGTCTTGCATGCCAACCCCGACAAGTTCAACGGCACCGCCGTCTTTAAGAAGCGCGGCATCAAGGTGATGACGTCTGATCAGGTCTTGGCGCTGATCCCCAGCGTCGATGCGCAGCGTCGCCGCGTGTTCTTCGAGCGCTTTGAAGACGACTATCCCAAGGATCTCGTCCTTCCCGAGAGCTTCGGCAGCGAGTCGGTCAACATGGACCTCGCTGGCCTCAATATCAAGGCGCACGTCGTCGGGCAGGGCTGCAGCGATGCCCACATCGTGGTGCAGTTTGAAGATCACCTATTTACCGGCGATCTCGTCGCCAGCGGCAGCCATAGCTGGCTTGAGCTGGCCCGCACCGAAGAGTGGCTCAAGCGCTTGGAAGAGATGAAGAGCCTCGGTGCCAAGACCATTCACCCCGGCCGCGGTCCAAGCGGCGACCTGCGTCTGCTCGATCAAGAGGCCGCATACCTGCGCTTTGTCCGCGACACCATCGCCGCCGAAAAGCCGCGGTTGGGGGCAAGCGGCGACATCGACGACGCGGGCCAGGCCGCCATCGAGCGCGTGCGCAAAAAGATCGAAGATCGCTTCCTCGGCTATCGCTTCGCTGTCTTTTTGAACCTGGGCCTGCCCGCCGAGTGGACGCGGCAAGCCAAGCTGGCCAAGCCCTAGCCGATGCGCTTTCTTCTGGTCTGCCTCGGCGGTGCGCTCGGCAGCGGCCTGCGCTATGGCATCGGGCTTCTGGCGGCACGCTTTTTCGGCCTGTCGTTTCCCTGGGGGACCCTGCTTGTCAATTTGACCGGTTGCCTGCTTATCAGCTTGGTCTTTGTGCTGGCCACCACGACGGCCGAGCAGTCAGCGCTGATCTCTCCCGAGCTGCGGCTGTTTCTGGC
The DNA here is from genome assembly GCA_964554495.1 of uncultured Myxococcales bacterium. Lineage (GTDB taxonomy): Bacteria > Myxococcota_A > Polyangia > Palsa-1104 > JAEUJZ01 > JAEUJZ01. Next base: position 4,164 of record CAZKOY010000025.1, on the reverse strand, counting down.
GACCGGTGTCATGGGCGGCCTGACCACATACTCGGCGTTCAATCACGAAGTGCTGACGCTGCTGCAGGGCAGTGCCGTTCCGCGGGCGCTTGGCTATGTCGCGCTGACTTTTTTTGGCTGCTTGGTCATGGGGCTGCTCGGCGGAGCGCTGGGTCGCGCGGCTCTCGCCCGCTGATTGCGATATCATGCCGGCCATAGGGACTCGGAAGCGCGCTTGCTCCGTCGCAGTCGCGCCCGACAAGGTCCCGAACAGCACGGCCATACGCCACAGGAGATTGCTTCGCCATGAGCACAACCACCAGCACGCCGCCAGTCATTGAGTCGGTTTGGGCCCGCGAGATCCTCGATTCGCGCGGGACGCCCACGGTCGAGGTCGACGTTCGCCTGCAAGGGGGGGCCTTTGGGCGCGCCGCCGTACCATCGGGCGCATCGACAGGCAGCCGCGAGGCGATTGAGCTTCGCGATGGCGGCAGCCGCTATAAGGGCAAGGGGGTCAAAAAGGCCGTCGGGCACGTCAATACCGTGCTGGCTCCGGCGCTGCGCGGCATGGTGGCCAGCGATCAGCGCGCCATCGACGACCGTCTGCGCCAGATCGATGGCACCGACAACAAAGGACGCCTCGGCGCCAATGCCATCCTGGGCATCTCGATGGCTGTGGCACGGGCCGCGGCAGCATCCAGCCACACACCGCTTTATCGCTATCTGGGCGCGGGCAGCATGCTGCCGGTGCCGCTGCTCAACGTCTTAAATGGCGGGGCCCATGCCGATAACAGCGTCGACCTGCAAGAGTTCATGATCGCCCCTATCGCCGCCCCAAGCTTCGCCGAAGCCCTGCGCATGGGGGCCGAGACCTATCAGTCCTTAAAGTCGATCCTCAAGAAGCGCGGCCTGACCACCGCCGTCGGCGATGAGGGTGGCTTTGCCCCCAACGTCGGCAACCTAGAGGCCCTAGAGCTTCTTCTGCAAGCCATCGAGGCGACGGGGCTTAAGGCCGGTACCGATATGGTCCTTGCCCTCGATGCCGCAGCCAGCGAGTTCTATGAGGACGGGACCTATGTCTTTAAGAAGTCCGATGGCAGCCGCCGCAGCAGCGACGAGATGATCGCCTTCTGGGAAGACTGGGTGAACCAGTACCCCATCTGGTCGATCGAAGACGGCCTGTCAGAAGAGGACTGGACCGGCTGGCAGCGCCTGACCCAGCGTCTGGGCCGCCGCGTGCGCTTGGTCGGCGACGATGTCTTTGTCACCAACCCCGCGATCATCGAGCGCGCCATTCGCGAAAACGTCGCCAACGCCGTCCTCATCAAGCTGAACCAGATCGGCACCCTGACCGAGACCCAGGACGCCATCGCCACCGCTCGTGCCGCCGGTTACGTCAACATCATCAGCCATCGCTCGGGCGAGACCTCGGACGACTTCATTGCCGATCTGACCGTCGCCACCAATGCCGGGCTGATCAAGACCGGCGCCCCGGCCCGCGGCGAGCGCTTGGCCAAGTACAACCAGCTTCTACGCATCGAAGAAGAGCTTGGCTCGTCTGCCACCTACGCCGGTCGCGCCCCGTTTGGTCGTGGGTAAGCGCGGGTTTCGCGTGTACCACGGCCCCCGCAGGGGGGATTCCGGGGCGGCGGCTGTATGCGCTTTGTTGCTCTCGATCCGCGCCATGCAGTAGATTGTCGCTCTCGTATGTGGAGCCCCCATGCTTGAGTCGGTCCGCCAGAACTCTCGTTCGGCCGTTGTCTACATCCTGTTCGGCATCATCATCGTCGCCTTCGTGATCAGCTTCGGTCCTGGCTCGCCATCCGGCGACAACATGCCTATCAGCCTCGGTGGTCGCTACGCCGCCCAGGTCTATGGCGCCGAGGTGCCCGAGCACGACTTCTATTTCACCTTCCTCGCCTCGGGCGGCGGTGAGCGCAGCGATCGGCCCGAGCTGCAGAGCCGCACGCAGCGCTTAAAAGAGCTCGTCATGGACAAGCTCATCGAGCGCGAGCTCTTGTATCGCGAGGCCGAGCGCATGGGCCTGCAGGTCTCGGAAGACGAGACCGCCCATTTCGTCGTCTATGAGGGCAAGATGATGGTCATGGGCATGGCGCGGCCCCTCGATCGCTATGCCTTTAAGCAGGATGTCTTTGACCCGCAGCGCTTCAAGATGGTCCTGCAGAGCGGCTATCGCGTCACCGAAAAGCAGTTCATGGAGATCCAGCGCCGCGAGCTTCAGGCCGACAAGGTCCGTCAGCTCCTCAAGCTGTCGGTGCGCGCCGGGCTCGACGAGGCCAAGGCCGAGTTCGAAGACAAGGGCCGCCAGATCAACCTCGAATACGTCCGCTTCGCCCCCTATAAGTACGAGCAAGAGCTTCAGCCCAGCGAGGCCGATGTCGAAAACTTCGCCCGCGCGCATGAGGACGAGCTCAAGAAGCGCTACGAAGAGCGCAAGGCGCTCTATACCAAGCAAGAGCGCACGGTCCGCATCCGCCGCATCCTCGTCGAGGTCAAGAAGGACGCAGCCGCCGAGGCCGTCACCGCCGCCCAGCAGAAGATCGAGTCGGCCCTGAACACCCTCAAGGCCGGCACCGCGTTCGCCGACATCGCCCGCACGCAGTCGGACGACAGCGCATCGAGCAAGCGCGGTGGTGATCTCGGCTGGCGGAAAAAGGGCTTCACCGATCTCGGCGCCGAGCTAGAAGCCAAGATCTTCGCCGGCAAGGAAGGCGACCTGCTTGGCCCCGAGCGCAGCGAGCGCGGCTTTGAGATCCTCAAGATCGAAGGCTTCCGCGAGGGCGACATCAGCCTGGGTCAGGCCCGCTTAGAGCTCGCTGAAGAGCTGTACAAGTCAACCACCGGCAAAGAGCTTGCCCAAAAAGCCGCCAACGACGCGGCCGAGAAGGTCAAGGCCGGTGGCAAGCTCGCCGAGCTCTTCCCCAAGGCCGAGGGCGCAAGCCCCGTCGCAGCCGCCCCCGGTACCCCCAGCGCCGAAGAGACCGGCCTGTTTGCCCGGCGCGGCGCTTTGATTCAGGGCATCGGCGAAAACGAAGCCATGGCCAAGGCCATCTGGAAGCTCAAGGTTGGGGAGTCCATCGGCCCCTCGGACATCGCCGGCAGCTTCATCCTCGCCGTCGTCAAAGAGCGCAAAGAGCCCGACCTCGCCGACTTCGACAAGCGCAAGGACGAAGTCCTCTCAGACTATGCCCGCACCAAGTGGGCGCACTACCTGTCTGACTTCGCCCATACCGCCTGCACCACCGCGCAGAGCGCCGGCAAGCTGCGCATCAACAGCGAGCTCGTCGCCGCCGATCCGAACAGCCCCGCCGCCGCCAAGAACCTCCCCCCCGGCCTCGAAAAGCTCCTCGGCAACCGCAAGTACGAGCCCTGCCGCGACTCGGCCTTCTAAGTCCGCGGGCCTGAGCCTGCAAGTCTTTCACGGTGTGCTAAAAGCGGGGGCATGGCTTTGCCGTCTTCTTCCACACCGCACCTGCGGCCGGCCACGCTGGCCGATCTAATCGCCATCCCCGAAGAGGATCGCTTCCACGAGATCCTCGACGGCGAGCTCGTCGAAAAAGAGGCCACCAGCGGCCAGCACAGCCTGCCGCATGGCGAGGCCTTGATTCATCTTGCGGCCTATCGCGGCAAGCCCAATGGCCCGTCGCGTCCGGGGGGCTGGTGGCTGGTTCCTGAGCCGACGATCCAGCTCTCGCCGCATCAGATTGTGCGCCCCGATCTCGCGGGCTGGCGGCGCGATCGCATGCCCGATCCGCCAAGTGGCTATCCCGTGCGCCTGCGTCCCGACTGGGTCTGCGAGATCCACTTCAAAAAAGACGCGCGCCGCCGCGACACCCTCAAGAAGCGCCGCATCTATGCCGAGGCTGGCATCCCGCACTTCTGGCTGATCGATGCCGCCTGCCATACCTTGACCGTCCTTCATCTTGTCGACGGCATCATGGTGGATCTGCAGCGCGCCGGCCTAGACGACCCGCCCCTTTCGGCCGAGCCTTTTCCCCTCGCCCCCATCCCCATCGCCGCACTCTTCGGGCTCGACTAAGCCCACCTGTCCTTGGGGACTGCGATGGAAGCGTCCCTTCCGCGGCAGATCCCAGATCTGCCCATGGATGCGGCTTCCATGGATGATGTGCCCCCAGACCCAAGCGGGGGGTCATGGAGAAGACC
>CAZKOY010000024.1:7636-47077 GCA_964554495.1 uncultured Myxococcales bacterium | reverse complement strand
TGCTTCTTTGTGTTTCCCTCTTCCCCTTCTATTCAGTTTTCAACGGCCTGCATCCCAATTCGCGGTTACCACCGCTAGGGGAGTGGAAGTCTATTCAGGTCTGGGTTGTTGTCAACAACTTTTTTTGCCTGATTTGCTTCCGGCCGGCGCCTTGCGGCGACAGGGGGAGGAGTCTACGCGGCTAGATTGGGAAGTCAACGAATTATTTTTGTGACCTTGTATTTTTTTTCTCAGCGACGGACATGCCAGCTCGTTGGGCATTGCGGCGCTATGCGCGCACTGAAAAAAGATCGTGGCGAATTCGGCAGCGAGCCGTGACTGGCGCATGCATGACTCATTCACTGCCCTCTTGTCGGCATAGCGTGAGGCCTGCTCTCTCGCGGAAATCGATGCTCCATCGGCGCCGCCAGGTGATTGCGCGCTGCGCTGTTGATTTGCCGCTCGAACTGCATGAGCATATGAGAGCCTTCGCCGGTGGCTATCTCTCGCTGCTGGAGACGGCGGGAGGATCTGATGCCCGACGTGACACAACCGCGATATTTCCAGATCGACACCCGTGATTCGACTTTCCAGCCCCGCGTGATGTACGCCAACTGGGAAGCCGGTATCGCTGTGGTCTACACAAAGAGTAGCGAGGACCTAGCCGACGTGGTGTTCGTCCTCGATGTACCGGATGCAACAACGCTTCGAGCCGCCATCCAGGCTGGCGCTATCGATGTCGTCGACATTCGCCCCCTCGTTGGTCGCCCGATCGTCGAAGATATTCGCTTGAACGGCATCACAGACGACGTTCAGAGCATCGAGCGCATTTACCGAATCCTCAAGGGCTGAGGCCGAGACATGCACCAGCTTGCTGAGTTCTTCGAGCAGGGCGGGTTCTTCATGTACGTGAACCTGCTTTGCTCGGTGGTTGCCATCACGCTTATCGCCGATCGCGCCGTGTTCTTTCTTGGAAAAGGCGCGGTCAATGCCCGTGCGTTTCTTGAACAGATCCGCAAGCTTGTGCAGGGCGGCAACGTCGAAAAGGCGCTCCGCCTGTGCCAAGCCAGCGACGCTCCAGTTGCCATGGTTGCCCGTGCCGGCCTGTCGCGAATGAGTCGCGGTGAAGCGGCCGTCGCGACCGCTATCGAGGAAGCGCTGATCGATGCAGCGCCCGAGCTGAAAAAGCGCATCGGTGTTCTGTGGTCACTGGCCAACATCGCCACACTAATCGGCCTGCTTGGTACCATCACCGGCCTGATCGGTGCGTTTGCCGCCGTCGGCAAAGCAGCCGCGGATCAGCGATCACAGATCCTCGCGCGGAATATCGCAGAGGCGATGAACAACACATGGATGGGCCTAGCGATCGCTGCGACCTGCATGATTGGCCACGTCTTTTTGCAGTCGGCGAGCAAGAAGCAGCAACACGAGCTTGAGTCGTTCGCGCTGCGCGTCGAGAACCTGCTTCTGGACGCACTGCGCGATCCCTCTCCGCGCCGCAGCAGCGATGCAGATGACGCAGAGGGGGACGCAGAGCCGGCCCCCAGGCGCTCGGAAGAACGACGCGAATCGCGCACGGGCTCGCCGCGTGGATCGGCCGCTGATGCGCGCAGTGGACGACCGGGACGCCGCGCCTCTTCTGACGAGGACGCCGAGGGCTAGCCCGTGACAGTGGGCCCACAGAGCGACGCACCTTCGGCGCCGGAGCGCAGCCCAAGCTATGGGCGACCGGTGCCCGTGCGGCGTCTGCGTGCGTCGCTGCGCCGCATTCGTGAGCAAGGTGAAGAACAGCTAGAGGACTCGGGCGAGCTGAACCTGGTGCCGTACTTGGACATCGTGATGAACATCATCATGTTCCTGCTAGCGACGGTGCAGTTTCAGGCGATGCTGGCCAATATCAACATCACGTTGCCGACCGCTGCGCTGACGACCGAGTCGACAAGCGCGCCCAGGCCCGAGCTGAACCTGACGGTGTCGATCTCAGAGGCTGGCTATACCTTGGCGACGTCGGGCTCGGTGCTATATCGCGGCTTCCGACTGACTCCCGAAGGAGTGGTGCAGACGACAACTGAGCTGCCGACTTTGCCCAAGGCTGCAAACCAGCTAGACCTCGACGGGCTGTCGCAGATCTTGTCCGAGATCAAGGATCGCTTCCCCGACGAAGAACGCGCTGTGCTGACCGCGAGCCCACAGATCCCGTATGAGCAAGTGGTCAAGACGATGGATGCGATGCGCGAGAGGAAGGGCCGTGTGCTGTTTCCTGGCGTTCTGCTCAGCGCGGGGGTGCAGTGATGGCCCAGACCATCGACGCGCGCACAGCACGGCAGACCACGCGTCGCATGCGCCGCAAAATCGAAGAGGAAGCCGAGGAGATCAGCTTCCTCAACATCATGCCGATGATGGACATGATGACGATCTTGCTGGTCTTTTTGCTCAAGCAGTTCTCGGTGCAGCAGCTCAGCTTGGATGCTCCGCCGGGGCTGAAGCTACCGGCCTCGACATCGCGACTGTCGCCGCAGCCCGCCGTGAACATCATGATCACCGAGACCGCGATCGTCATCGAAGGCGATGCGGTGGTGCGCGTGCAGAACGGCGCCGTCGACCCGATGTGGAAGCGCGAGAGCGGTGGCCATGCCATTACGCCCGTGGTGAACGCACTCAGCAAGCACCGCGCTCGCTTGGCCAAGCTGTCTCGCATGCAAAACAATGGCAGCGACGGAGAAAGCGGCGGTATCGCCATCATCATGGCCGACAAGAAGACGCCGTATCGCTTGCTGACCGAGGTCCTTTATTCAGCCGGCCAGGCCGAGTTCAACAACTATCGCTTGGTCACACTGCGGCAGGCACAGTAGCTCGTCCGACTGGCTAGCGTGGTGGCTCGACAGCGACGGGAAGACCGTACAGCTCACTCTGCAGCTCGGCGATGGTGGCGGGCGAGTGGCCTTCCAGGTGATTGTTGACCAGCACGTAGCATCGCTGCTCTTCCGCGACGGCGCGCAGCACGCGCAGGATGTCCGAGCGCACTTCAGGCGCCCGCTGCGCCAAGCGATCATAGGGCTCATAGATCGACGCGTCCTCGTAGCGCACACCCGGCCGCAGCAGCGCCCGCAAAAGGAAGAACGGCCAGTCAAGACCGCAGCGAGCGCGTAGCTGATCGAACTGCCAGCCGATTCCTGGCATACGCGTCCAGGAATTCAGCACGTGTACCGCTCCGTGCGCCGACAACACATCGAGATAGCGCGGTGTGAAGTGACTCTGCGTGCGCAGCTCGACGGCCAAGCGCCCGGAAAAGCGCGGCCGCACCTGCGACAGAAACTCGTCGAGCAGCCGCACGAAGTCAGCAGCGTGCAGATCGCTCTCTTGCAGCTCGACGATAAGCGGTCCGAGCAGCGGGCCCAGGTGTTCCTGAAGCGGCAAGGCCACCTTGTCCAAGAAACGTCCCGCGTCGAGAAACTGCGCGTTCACTTCGTGATCAAGACGCCAGTCCCGCTGCTGCTGCGGCGAATAGCGATGCACGGTGATGCCGTGCCAAACCTTCGGGCACAGCTCGATCGGCTCGGGCTGGCCACCAAGCTGCTCGCGATAGCGCCTAAGCAGCCCCAGGCGGCTATCGGGAGGCATGTAGTACATGTTGTCGGCGCCTGCGCAGCGAAAGCGCGGATCGCGGGCGTATTCCACCAAGCACAGCTCGGTAAAGCGGGCCGGCGCGCCATAGGCCGCGACGTCGCGATACACCCGACCGTGCCAGCCTGGATACGTCCACGAGCTGGTACCAAACAAGCGCGTCGCCGGGCCCAGCTTGCGCGGAATCGGCAGCGTCGCAGGATCAAATGCACGCGACCGTCGCGGGCGTTCCCCGTCGCTGCCGTGTTCCACCCCGACTGAAAGGACATCCCCGGAAAAAAGCGAAAACTGTTCCGCCATGGCCAAGCCTTGCCACATTCCGCGTGCCGAGTCATCCACTGTGCGCACGCTCGTTGCGGTCGCCATGGTCGCGTTCGCCAGCCGTGCAGGCCCAGCGGATCCTTCGTCTGTCGCCTGTATCTTTTCCGAGGCTGCGGTCTGTCGTTGAGTTCGTAGCGCAGGCGCGCGATCCTAGCCAACATGACCCGTGTCTTGCCCGCTCGGCAGTGCGCTACTCAGGTGCCCGTTCTGATCGCTCTTGCTGCGGTGTTGCTGTGCGCAATTCCGTCGAGAAGCCAGCCGCGTCCGGCGCTGCCACCACCGAGCGCAGGCCCTGCCGCGCCAGCCGCAAGCGCTGATGCCACAAGCCCACCTGAGAACGCGCCTATCGGCGGCAGCGATTCGCCACGCCGTGCGCTAGAGCGCTTTCTGAAGAGCGCTCGCGCCGGAAACTTCGAGGTCGCCGCCGCGGCTCTTTTCACCGTGCGCACCAGCAGCGAAGAGATGCACGAGCTTGCGCGCAAGCTGCAGGCCGTCCTGGATCGCCGTGTTCCGCTCACTGCCGAGCACCTCGACAAGGTGTCGGATCTGCCAAGCGGCAACACGCAGGATGGCATGCCAGATGACGACGAAATCGGCCGCGTCGACATGCCTCTTGGCAGCGAAGCCGTTCGCTTGCACCGACGACGCAGCCCAGATGGCACTGCGCAGTGGGTGTTCTCGCTGGACACCGTAAATCGCATCGAGTCCTGGTATGAACGCCTTGAAGATCGCTGGGCCTTGGACCATCTGCCCAACGGACTTCTGGTCACGGGCCTTGGCGGACTTCTGCTGTGGCAGTGGCTGGCTCTGCCGATCTTGTTCGTCAGTGCGCTGCTCTTGGGCTTGTTCTTGGCGCGCATCCTGCGAATCGCCCTGCGGCTCTCATGGCGCAGTGAGCTAGGCGGCGCCATCGTCGAGCGTCAGCTTGGCCCGCTGCGCGTGCTGAGTACCGCGCTGCTCATGCGCCTTCTGGTTCAGATCCTGTATCTGACCGCCAGCGCCGAAGAAAACGTCCGCGCAGCCTGCAACGTCGGCTTGATCGTCGGCTTCATGTTCGGCCTGTGGCGCGTGGCGGAAGTGATCTCGGGACGCGTCCAGAAGTCTGAATGGCTAAAGGCTCGCCCGACGCTCGTCGGCGTGATGCCGCTGATCCATCGCCTGACCGAAGTCGGGATCTGGGCCGCCGCAGCGCTGTGGTGCTTGCAAGAGCTTGGCTATTCCGTGACCGGCGTGCTGGCCAGCTTGGGTCTGGGCGGCTTGGCGGTCGCACTGGCCGCCAAAAACACACTGGAACATCTGCTGGGCGGCATGACGCTGAGCCTGGATCAGCCGATGCGCGTCGGAGACTTGGTCAAGATCGGCGATGTCCAAGGAACCGTAGAGCAGATCGGCCTGCGCAGCACGCGCATCCGCACGCAGGATCGCAGCCTGGTCACCATCCCCAACGGCAAGCTGTCCGACATGCAGATCGAGACGCTGGCGGCGCGCGATCGCATCCGCATGAACCTGTCGCTGAACGTGCAGTACACGCTGAAAGCGCAGGGCCTGCGCGAGCTTCGCGATGCCCTGCTTGCCTGCATCGGCAAGAACTCACAGGTCCACAAAGACCGCATCCGCGTTCACTACAGCAACCTCAGCGACAGCGCCGCCACCATCGACATCACGTGCTGGATCGACACGAGCGATCAAGATCAGTTCTTGGATGCTCGCCACAACCTGCTTCTGAGCTTGATCGAAGTCGTAGAGTCCTTTGGCGCAGCGGCCGTGTTCAAGGTGAGTCCCCCCGGCAAGTGAGAGGCTTGTGATGCTGGCTCAACGAGACCCTCTGCTTTGCATGGCCGCCTGTTCGACGCGCTGGATCAGGATTGGCTGGGTCCTGCTTTCACTTCTGTGCGGGCTTTTTCTGGCCATGCCAAGCGCGCTGGCCAACGCCCACGATATCGAATTCACCGACGGCCCCGAGCCCGATACGCCACGGCGCGCGGTCGAGCGCTTTCTGGATGCCGCACACGAGGGTCGCTTCGATGAAGCCAGCCGCGACCTGTACCTGCGCCCCGAAAATGCCAGTCGCGGCGTCGAGCTTGCTCGCAAGCTGGCCGCGGTGTTGGACGCACAGATCAGCGCCGACAGCCAGTGGCTGAGCCGGGTCCCCGACATCCCTAGCGGCAACTTGGACGACGGCTTGCCGCCCGAAAAAGAAGAGATCGGCCGCGTGCCAGGTCGCCGCGCGCTAGAGCCCGTGCGCATGCGCCGCCTAGAGGTTCCCGACCCGCAAAACCCAAGCGCGCAGGCGCAGCTAATTTGGCGATTTACCGACGGAACAGCCGTGCGAGCGCTGCTTTGGTATCAGGGCCTTTCAGACTTGAGTCTGCGCGAGCGCTTGCCGCGCAAGCTCTTGCGTCTGGGACCCGGTGGCCTGCTTCTGTGGGAATGGCTGGCGCTGCCGGCCTTCCTGGTGATCAGCGTCGTGCTGAGCTTCATCATCTCGATGGCCATGCACTGGGTCCTGATGCCGCTGGCGCGCAGAACCAGTGCGCACTGGGACGACCTGCTCGTCATGTCGCTGCGGCAGCCCACGCGCTTGATCGTCGCCAGCCTGCTTTTGGGTTGGGTGATGCCCTATCTTTTGATCACTGGGCAAGCCGAGCGCTTCATGACCAAGCTGGCGCGCGTCGGCGTCTTTCTGGGCATCTTCTGGGCAGTGTGGAAGTTCGTCGATGTCGTGGTCAAGCTGATCCGCGAATCGACGTGGCTCAAGAACCATCCTTCGGCGCGCGGCATCGTCCCTTTGGGCTATCGCGTTGCCGAGATCGCCGTGCTGGCCATTGCGCTCATCATGGCTCTGCAAGAGCTTGGCTATCCCGTCACCAGCCTGGTCGCGGGCCTGGGCATCGGTGGTCTTGCCGTCGCTCTAGCGGCGCAGAAAACGGTCGAGCACTTGTTCGGTGGCGTCATGATGTCGCTGGATCAACCAATGCGCCTCGGCGATCTGGTGATGATCGACGGTCGCCAAGGTTGGGTCGAGCATATCGGCCTGCGCTCAACGGCGATCCGCACACTGGATCGCAGCCTGCTGACCATTCCCAACGGCAAGCTGGCCGAGATGGTCATCGAGTCGCTGGCGGCCCGCGATCACATGCGGCTCCACTTGGTCTTGGGTGTGACCTATGACCTGACTGCCGACACGATGGATCGGCTGCGCTCTGCTCTTTCGCAGTACCTGCAGCAGCACCCGCTTTTGTGGACCGGTCAGCCGTTTCGTTGCCACTTCAGCGCGTTTGGATCCTCGTCGCTAGATATCGAGATCATGGCCTGGTTCCAAGAGTCCGACTGGGATCGTTTCCTAGAGCTTCGCCACAGCGTCCTCATCGATGTGATGCGCATCCTCGAAGCACAAGGCGCACAGGTTGCGTTCCCCACGCGCACCGTACACGTGTTCCAGCATCCGATCCGCTAAGCGCCGTACACAAGGCCCGCAGCGATGCAGCCGGGTCGCTGAATCTTGTCTCGCAAAGCGATGCACGCTCGTACCATGGGTTGTATGGCGCGCCCCGAGTCAAACGGCTCGAACAAGGTCCCCCAGACCCCATCCCGCGTAGCGACCGGCAAAGACGCGGACGTGGCCGCAGAGCGTGAAGATCGATCCAGCGAGGAACTTGGAGCACAGCTTGATGTACTGCGCCGCGAGCACGCCGAGCAGCAGGCCGAGCTACAGCGCATGCGGGCTCTCCTCGCAGCTGTGCCGGATCTGATCATTCGCCTGCAGCGCGACGGAACCTACCTCGACTTCGTCTCGGCCAAGGACATCCCAGTGCTGCTGCCGCATCGCGAACGCATTGGGCGCCGGGTGTCTCAAGTGCTGCCGCCCGACGTGGCAGTGGCCTATGAACAAGCAGCAGACAGTGCGCTCGCGACAGGACAGACGCAGAGCTTCAGCTATCAGCTACACATCGCTGACCAGACTCGCTATTACGAAGCGCGCGTCGCGCCCAGCGGACTCGACGAAGTGCTGATGGTGGTGCGCGATGTCACGGCTCGCCACGCGGCCGACCAAGCCCTGCGCGCCGAAAAAGAGCGCTCTGAGAACTTGCTGCGCAACATCTTTCCCCCGTCGATCGTCGAGCGGCTCAAGCAGTCACCGGGCCAGATCTCGCAGCGCTTTGACGCAGCCACCGTGTTGTTTGCCGATATCGTCGGCTTCACAAGCGCCGCAGCGTCCCTGCCACCGTCCGACCTGGTTCACACGCTGAACGAGATCTTTTCCGCGTTCGATGCCATCGCCGAGCGGCTGGGGATCGAAAAAATTAAGACGATCGGGGATGCCTATATGGCAGTGGGAGGCGTGCCCATTCCGTCGCTGCAGCACGCTGATGCCGTGGCGCAGATGGCCTTGGCGATGCGTGCCGTTGTTTCGCAGTTTGCCTTTCCAGGTCACCCGCCGCTGAGCCTGCGCATCGGCATCGCCAGCGGCCCCGTGGTGGCCGGCGTCATCGGCCAGCGCAAGTTCATCTATGACCTGTGGGGCGACACCGTCAACGTCGCCAGCCGGATGGAATCGACCGGCGAACCGGATCGCATTCAAGTCGCCGACTCAACGTATCAAGCCCTGCGCGAACGCTTCGTCTTTACCTATCGCGGCGAGGTCCAAGTCAAAGGCAAAGGCGCGCTGCCAACGTACTTCCTGCATGGCCCGCGCACTTCAGACAGCGACGATTCAGCGACGGAATCCGTTACTTCCACAGATCGATCTTGAGCTTGTCTTTCTCTTTGTCTTTTTTGCCGCCCTTGGACGCTTTGCGCGACGTCTTGCGGCTGGGCTTCGTTGCGCCCTTGCTTGGCTCGACCTCGCCATCGCTGGCCACATCGGATGGCTTCTGCATCGTGCCGGGTGCTTGCTGCCCAGGCTGTGGCGATGGCGCCGACGGGGTAGCCGGTGATGGCGCGACAGCGGGCACGTGCGTCGTTGCCTGTGGCTGCGCTGGGTCGCCGATCGTCGTGGGGGGTCGCGGACGCAGCACAAGCCAGCCGATGCCCCCCAAAAGCCCCATCAGCATCACTCCGCCGATCAGCGCACCCATGCTGCGTCGCGAATAGCGAGAGACCGCGACCTGTTCCCCCAAGCTACCGAGGCCCGTGGTCTGCTGTGGCGACGCCGGAGGATGCACCAAGGCCAGCTTGTCGGTGGCGCGCACGCGCTCATTGACTTGATCGCGAATCACGCCAGAGCTCACGGACTGATCGGCGGGCGTGCCGACCACGTGCTCGCTCGGCCGCATGTCGATCGGACCGTCGACTTTGCCCGTGCTCTGCAGGAGCTCTAGCTCGCGCAGAAACTCATCCATGCTCGGCCGTGACGACGGCTTCTTGTCGAGCATGCGATGAATCAGCGCGGCTAGCTCCGGGCTCACTCCCGGTGCGCGCTGCAAAAGTGGCAGTGGCGTCCCAAACATCTGCAGCGCGTACATCTCGCCGGCAGAGTCCGACGAAAACGGCGGCTCGCCATAAAGCATCTCGTAAAAGATCACTCCGACTGAGTAGACATCGGTCTTCTCATCGGGCGGCGCCGAGGCCCGACACTGCTCGGGTGACATATAGGCCGGCGTGCCGATGGGCATGCCCGTGCGCGTCTTCACTGTGCGCACAGCGCCAGGCACGCTCGCGTCAGGATTGGTGGTCATCACCGCGTCGGCAGCCTCGGGCGAGCCGGCTTCCGGCAGCAGCTTGGCGATGCCGAAGTCCAGAATCTTCACGCGCTCGCCACCGGTCGCCGTCGGATCACCCACCAACATGATGTTGTCGGGTTTCAAGTCGCGATGAACGATGCGCTTTTTGTGCGTAGCGGCCAGAGCCGACGCGATCTGGCGCATCAGGCCAAGGCTACTGCCGCCCAGATAGCGCTTGGCCAGCCGTGCTCGCAGCGTCTCACCGTCGAGATATTCCATGACGATGTACGCTTCGCCTTCGCTGTCATCTTCCGTCGGGCAGGTACCGTATTCGAAGATCTTCACCAGGCATGGGTGCGACACCATGCTGATGGCCTTGGCTTCGTTGAAGAAGCGCCGCGCCGCATTCGGATCGTCCATACTCTGACGCAGCAAGACCTTGACTGCAGCACGCGTCCCGTCGCTGACGTGCTTGGCTTCGTACACCGCGCCCATGCCGCCTTGGCCGATCTTGCGCGCCAGCCGATAGTTGCCGATCGTGCGATCGAGCATCGGATCGGCGCGTTCGGTCACGCGCTTCATCTGGCCGGTGCCGGCTCTGGGCTTGACGGGCTCCACGGGCTCCACGGGTTCCTCGTTTGCAAGGGCGGCTCTGCTGAACCCGGCCCAAGGCGAGCACACCGCAGCCAGGGAGCAGCCTTTTTAAGATATCACGCCCCTTGCCCTCTGCCGGCATGCGCCGACACAAACCTCGTTCCGCGGCTGGCTAACCACGCAGCCAGGCGTCGACTACGTCGGCATCCAGGCCGCGCGATTCGATGATGCGGCGATATAGCTCTGCACTTGGCCGCGGTGTCCGTCGAAAGCCATCGCGATAGTCGACCGCCACAAGTCCAAAGCGAGCGTCAAACCCCTCGGCCCACTCGAAGTTGTCGAACAGCGACCAGTGGAAATAGCCGCGGACATCCGTGCCATCGCGCATGGCCTGCCACATCTCAAAGACGTGCTCGACCAGCAGGCGCTGGCGCAGGCGATCGTCGCTGGCTGCGTCTGCCGTGCCATTTTCCAAGACGTATACCGGCAGGCGATAGCGCTGGCCTGCATCGTTCAACACTTGGCGAAAACCGCGGGGATAGCTGGCCCAGCCAAGATCGTTTGGATAGTCGGCCTGCCGCGCCGCGGGATCGTGCAGCAGCACATCGAACTTCGTCGGTCGCAAGAGGTGCGAACGCACGTAAAAACGACCGTAGTAGTTAATGCCCAGATAGTCCTGCGAGCCGCGCAGGCCAGGGATCTCTTGCTGGCCTTTACTGGACGTGCCGGTCAAGCGTAGCGTGCCTGTCTCGACGGCATCGCAGAAGTCCCAGATGAACGCGCGCGTGATCAGGCCTGCCGTCAAACGATCGAGCAGCGAGCCAGGGCGCAGCGGCTCAAACACGCGCGTGTGCTGGGCATAGCCAACCTGCACCGACTGACCGCGCCGCGCCGCGTCTTCTTTGATCAAGTGATAGGCCCGTGCATGCGCTCGCAAAAGCTGCTCGATCACTGGCACCACATCTGACGGACCGGCACGCCGCTCAAGCGGTGGAAACACGCCATCCAAGTAGCCCGCATAGACATAGACCATCGGCTCGTTGAGCGTGCAGACGATGGGCATGCGACCGCCAAAGTGCTGCAGCACCGCGCGCACGAAGCGTTCCCAGTGCTGCAGCGCATCGGCGCGTTCCCAGCCAGATTTTCCGTCGACCACACGCCACAGCCAGCGCGGGCTGGTGAAGTGAAACAGCGTCACGACCGGCGTCATCTTGCGTTCCTGCAGGATGTCGAAAATGCGACGATAAAACGCCACACCCGCCGGATCGGGATCGCGCTGGTCTTCCCGCGGAAACAGACGCGCCCACGAGATCGAAAAGCGATACGCGTTGTGGCCCATGCTTGCGGCCATCGCCAGGTCTTCATCGATCCGCGCGTCGAAGTCGGTCTTCTTGCGCCGCACGTCTTCCGGCCAGCTACCCAGGTTGTGGATGTGGCCAGGCTTGGCCTTGCCCGGCCCCAACGAACCGAAGCGACCTTCCTTCATCACGGCTTCTTCAAAGGCCGCCCAGTCGTCATCCTGCGTGTGCTCAATCTGGTATGCCGCGGTCGCCGTGCCCCACAAAAACGTCTCAGGCAGACGAAACGGTGGCGAATCGCTCGGCGGAAGCGAAGAGCGCAGGCTCGACGAGCGCTGCGGCAGAAGTTTACGCAGGCTCACAGCAGCACTTGCAAGCGGCGGCGCGCTTCGTGAACCGCTGGATGATCGCCGATCACGTGGCCGATGTACTGGAACAGAACAATCAGTGCCTTGCGTCCCGCGTCATCGCGATAGCGGCGGTGATTTTCAATCAACCACAGCAGGTTCTGCAGCGCCGGTTCCCACAGTCCGCTGCGCGCTTGATATGCCGCCTGGGCAAAGTGCGCATCGGCTAGCTCATCGCGGCTCTTGCCTGCTTCGTCGGCCAGCCGCGCTTCGGCATCGCTCTCGCTCAGCAGGCTCGTGCCTTGCTGTAAGAACTCAAGCGTCTGGCGCAGTACATCGGCGCGCTCGCTCTCGCTGCTGCGCGGATCGAGCTGAGAAAGCAGCGGCGGCACCGCGTGCTCATGACCCAAGCGCAGCTCGGCATAGGCCAATAGCAGCAGCGCGCGATCGCGTAGCTCGACGGACAAAGGCCGCTCGGTCATCGACAGCAGCGGCGTCACCAGCTCGACCGTCTTTTGCGCATCGCCCAACATCAGCGCCTGCGCTGCTTGCTCCATGGCCTCTGCCGCAGGCGACGGCACGATCGCATCCAAGAACGTGGCGATGAAGCGCTGATCGCGAACGCCGACAAACTCATTTACGACGCGCCCGCGATGGAAGACCTTGACCGCCGGAATGCCGCTGATGCGGAAGTGCTGGGCCAGAGCGCCTTCCTGATCGGTGTTCACTTTGGCCAAGAGCACGCGGCCTGAAAACGCCTGTACGACGCGCTCAAGCACGGGTCCAAGCACGCGGCAGGGGCTGCACCACTCGGCCCAGAAATCGACGACAACCGGCACATTGAAAGAGCGATCGATGACCTCTTTCTGAAAGCTCGCAGTGGTGACCTCAAAGACGAAGTCCGACGGAGTCTCGCTGGTACTGTCCATGCTTGGTCTATATCACGAATCCAACCAGCCGCGGCGACGACAGCACGGTACGCACGTGATCTCAGCGCGTCGGACGGGAAGCGGCGGTCGGCAGAACGCGGCGCAGCATGGCCATCAGCTCGGGCGTGGTCGAAAGCGTCGCGGCTTCTTCCAGCGTCACGAAGCGCGCGGCCAGCGCATCCTCGCCCGCTTGCAGCGTGCCCTCGGGCTCGCTCATGTGATAGTCGAGGATGATGTAGTGAAAGCGCTCGTCGATGTATTCGAGGATCTCGGCCAAAGGTCCCATCCGCGCGCGAAGCCCTGTCTCTGCCTGAAGCTCGCGCGCGAGCGCCTGTTCGAGCGTCTCGCCCCACTCGACGCGCCCACCCGGAAGCGTCCACTTGCCATAGTTCGGCTGCTGCCCGCGCTGGATCAGAAGAACGCGACCGATAATATCGGTCAGCACCGCCCCCACCGCCACCTGCGGCCGTCGCGGCGGACCGTTCACTGAAGCCGCATCTTGCGTCGTTTCCTGCGCCGATTGCTCGGACATCCGCTCAGACATTCACGCTTCCTCTCGCTTCTTGCCGGGACCTTATCCGTCGCTGCTTTGCACGCTGGCAAAGCCGAGCGCACGGCACGAGCTACGGTACCGCAGCCGAAGGACAAAGCGGCATCAACGTGCAGTCGGCACAGCGCGGCTTGCGCGCGTTGCACACGCGGCGACCATGCCAGATCAGACGATGCCCCGACAGAATCCAGCGCTCCTGCGGCCAGATCTTCATCAGGTCTTCTTCGATCTTTTTCGGATCGCTGTGCCGTGTCATGCCCAGTCGCTGCGACAAGCGCCCGATGTGCGTATCGACGACGACACCGCTGGGAATGCCAAAGGCCGTGCCCAAAACCACGTTGGCGGTCTTGCGCGCGACGCCAGGCAGCGCAATCAGCTCTTTCATCGTTCGCGGCACTTCGCCGCCGTGCTTTTCGACGATCTTCTTGCAGGCCTCGCGGATGTGCTTGGCCTTGTTGCGATAGAAGCCGGTCGATCGAATCAGCTCTTCCAGATCCTGTGGATTGGCCGTGGCCAAGGCACGCGCGTCGGGAAAGCGCGCGAACAGAGCCGGCGTCACTTGGTTCACGCGCTCGTCGGTACACTGCGCCGACAAGATGACCGCAACCAAGAGCTGCAGCGGGCTCTGCCAGCCCAAAAGCTCGCAGTGCGCATCGGGATACAGGCGGTCTAGCTCATCGAGAATCTGTGTTACGCGGGCCGCTTCGGCGGCGGCTTTCTTGCTTGGCTTGGCCGGCATCGTGGGAAAGGGCGATATCGCGACGCCGTGCCGACGTCAAGCAAGCGCGACCGCAGCTGCGGGCTAGCGAACGCTGCGCAAAAGAGCCTGTGCTTGATCGCGCACAAAGCCGTCGAGATCGTCTGCGGCTCGTCGCAGGGTCGCATCAGAAACCAGCCCTGCATCCAGCGCTCGCAAGCGAGCAGCGCTGCCGATCGCGGCCACACGCACGCCGCGATCCTGGCTTGCGAAGAATCGGGCCAGCGCTTCATCACTGACCGTACGAAGCTCATCGCGCAGCACAGGGCTGCTCGCGACCGACACAGCCAGCGCCGAGCGCTCGATCGCCGACAAAGCCAGCTCGGGCGACTCGCTCTTGGCGACGGCCCAAAGGACGCGCTGCGCATCGCGCTGCAGCTCGGCCGCGGACAGCGCCGCCAGACGACCGATCACCTGAACGGCCCGCTTGCGCAAGCTGATGTCGAGATTCCCCGTCAGCGCAGGCTTGTGGCCGGCCACGGTCTGGGGAATCTGGGCCAAGGCCAAGCGACGCAGCGTCGGCAAGATCGCGCTCGCTAGCTGAAGCTGCAGCGATGGATCGGTCACCGCTTCGGCAAGCGGCCCCAAGCTCAGCGGGCCTCGATCGGCATCCACTCGCTTCGCCTGTGTCCTTGGATCGTGAGGAGGCCCCGGCTGATTCTCGGCGCGGCCCAAGAGATCGCAGAGCGTTCGCTCGGCGATGTCGCGGTGCGACAGCAGGGCTTCTTCGAGCGCTAAGACGAGCGGCGCCAGATCGCTGCGCAGAAGCGGCTCGGCCGCAGCGGTGGGCAATGCCCCGGCTGCAGCAAGCAATCGATCGACAAACGTGCCCATCGAAGCAGGCGCGGCTCGGCTGGCCAGACTGGCGCCATCTAGCTCGCTGAGCGGGCTGGCTTCTAGCTCGATCGCCGGCAAGGCCAGCAGCCCAGATGGCACGCGCTTCGCCAGCGAACGATCTCCTCCGGCGCTTCCAGCTTTGTCGTCTTTGTCAGCGGCTTTATCGTTCGTCTTGGCGGACGCTCCCGAGGCAGAGATCAGCCCCAAGGCCAGCGCAGCAGTCTGACGCACGGGCTCGCGCTTGTTGAACACGGCGCGCACCAACGTTGGATACGCACGAGCATCAGCCAGCACGCCCAACGCCCAGGCGGCCTGACGCTGCGCTTCGTCGTTTCCGGCACCCAAGATCTCAATCAGAGCCGGCACCGACGACACATCGCCAGCTCGGCCCAGTGCGTGAATCGCAGCGGCAAGCACCGGCAGCTCGGCTGAGTCGAACGCTTCGGGGTTGCTGCGATAGCGTGAAAGCAAGCTGACGCCCTGCGTCCGCACGCGCGGCGAGACGCTTCGCCCCGTCGCTGCTAGCTCGCCCAAGCCCAGCCAAGCCAGGACTCGCAGCGCAGGCATGGCAGTGACATCGAAGAGCGCACTTTCAAACGCGCTGGCAAAGCTGGCTGCGTCATTTGTCGACGGCCGTACTGAAGTGGGCGGCAAGCGGCTGGCGCCACGCGACAGGGCATAAAGCGCTGCCATGCGCAGCTGTTTTTCTTTGCTGGCAGTCAAGCGAACCAAGAGCTGCACGCTGCGCCCATCGCGCAGAACCGCAGCACTCGCCGCGCCGCCATGGGGCTCAGCGAGCTTCTTGCCCGCACGCTCTTCCCCGTCGCTGATCATGCGCGCCACGATCATCACGGCATCAACGCGCAGATCGATGTCGATGGCGCGCGAGCCCTGGCTGCGCGAGCCCTCACCCGTAGGCCGCTCGGCAGGAACACCAGGCCGACGTATGCGCTGCGCTTCTGCGTCCTTGTCCGGCTCGCCGAGCACAGCGAGGTTCAAAAGAGACAGCGCTGCCTCGTGCGGCTGCATGGCCGAAAGCAAGGTCACGGCCAGCCGCTGCTCGCGGTTGTCGCCATCGACGAGCGTCTCGGTCAGCGGCTTGATGCTGCCCTGTCCCAAACGGCGCAGCTCGGCCAAGGCGGCGGCATCGCCTGCGCGGGCCAGCGTCTGCAGCGGCAGGGCATAGCGCTCGTAAAGCAGCAGCAGCAGCTTGCGATACGTCGAGCGCACCGATGAGGACGAGACCGGGGCATAGGCCAGCGGCGACAGCTCGCGCCACAGCTCGCCCAGCGTGCCCAGGTATTCATGGATATCGATGGCACGCCGTCCGGCATCAAGCACCAGATCTTCCTGCGTCGCGCGTCGCACCACGTCGCGGAAGCTGGCCGCTGCTTCGTTCAGCTCGCCGCGCTGCAGGTGCAGCCGCGCCAGAGCCATGTGGGCACGAAACAGCCGGCTATCCAGCTCGACGGCGCGCTTGTACGAAGCCATGGCGCCACGGATGTCGTCGCGGCGCTCCAGAATCTCGCCCAAGCGCAGCTCGCCTTCGGCATCGACCCCGGCTTGGCGCGCGTACTGCACGGCATCTTCATCGCGATAGCTGCGCAGCGAAAGATCTGCCAGCTGCGCCTGCAGTTCGCGTCGCCGTTCAGGCAAAAGAAGCGCGGCTTGTTTCAGCACAGCGATGGCTTCATCCAGCTTGTGCTGCTGTTGATAGATTGCGGAAAGCGCCAGCAATACCTCGGCCAAAAGCGGTCCCTGCGGCACGCGCTTCTGCAGCTGCCGCAAGGCGGCTTCGGCATCGCCGATCTGCCCAATGGCCAAGCTGACATCGGCGACCAAGACGGCCAAGGCCACTAGCTCGGCTGGCTGCATGCGATCGGGCACCAGCTGGCTCAGCTGTGCGGCCAAGCGTCGCTGCCAGCTATACAGCGTCGGCAAAAGACGCGTCTCTTTCTGCAGCAGCTTGGCCAGGTGCTGCCGTGCCTCTAAGCGCAGCGGACGATCGCTGGGCGCGCTGGCGGCGAAGTAGATCTGTTCCCAGATGGCCACTGCGTCCTGCGGTCGACTCAGGCGCTCTAGCGACTGCGCCAGGCCGCGCTTGATCTGCAGGTTGGTCGGCTCGGCCCGCACAGCTTTTTGGTACAGGTCCAGGGCTTCGGTCATCAGGCTGTGCTCGGCATAGACATCGGCCAGCCGTGCCTGTCCGGTGGCGCGACCGGGAAATAGGTTCAGCAAGCGGCGCCAGATCTCATCGGCCTTTTCTTTCTTGCCGCGCACCCAGTACAGCTCGCCGAGCGTCAGGATGTGGCTCTCATCGCGCGGGTCCAGCCGCACCAAGAGCTCGGCTTCGGCCAGGGCCAGATCGTTTTCGCCCCAGCGCTGGTACAGATCGCACAGCGCGCTGTGCAGCGAGGCATCGCCACCAAAGCGCGCCGCCGCCCGTCGCAGCCAGGCCAACGCCGACGAGCGCTGACCCGCACGCTCCAAGCGCTCGGCCAGCTCCAGGTACGGGCGGGCGTCGCCGGGTGTCTGCGCGATCAGCGCCTCGTACTCGCGCAGGACTTCTGCGGTGGCGCCGCTGCGCTCTAAAAGCGCGATCAAGCGGCGGCGAATATCGATGCTGTGCGGCTCTTTGCGCAGCGCTTGACGATACGCCGACATCGCCCCCTGCGAGTCGCCGCGCTCGTCGTAAAGTCGCGCGAACAGCTCCCAATCGGCAAAGCTTCGGCTGGCTGCCGGGCGCTCTTTTTCCAGCTGCGCGAGCAGCGCGGGAAGCTCCCCTCGCTTGCGCTGCAGCGCGATCAGGTGCTCGACAAGCTCGCGGCGCAGCGGATGCTGGCTTCCCAGACCGGACAGCCCGCGCTGATACGCCGCAAGCGCCCCCAGATCGTCCTGCGTGGCCTCGCAGAGCTCGCCGATGCGCAGCTCTGCCTCGGCGCGCTTGGCGGCATCACCGGCCTGGGCTTGCGCCAGGCTCTGCCACTCGGAAAGCGCCTCTTTCGACTTGCCGCCATGAGCCAGCGATTCGGCCAGCTCGCGGCGCAGACCCAGCGCTTCGCTACCGCTTGCCCCTTGCAGAAGCTCGCGTAGCGTGGCCTCGGCCGCGGCGTGCTCGCCAGCCTGGCCTTGCAGATCGGCCAAGCGACGCAGAAGCGGCCGCCTGCGCGCATCGCCCGCTTTGATCTCGGCGAGCGCTTTTGCGATGTGCCCCGCGGCTCCCTTCAAGTCTGGCGGCGCTTTTTTAAGCGCCAGCTCGGACTGCGCGATGCTCAGCTTGCCGCTGTCGGGGCCAGGGCGGCCGCTCTGCACGCGCTGCCTTGCGGTCTCGAACCAGCGACTCGCGTCATCGAGGCGCCCGCGCTCGCGCTCGGCTTGCGCCACCAAAAAGGCATCCCAGCCACTCGCCCGCTCGCTCTCGGCCTGCTCGCGAAGCTCTTGCACCAGCGCATCCAAGCTCTTGTGCTTGCGATACAGGCCAACCAAGCGCTTTAGCAGCGCGGCATCTTCGGGACGACGGCGTAGCTCGGTCTTGAGCGCGCCGATGATGCGCGGATCGAAGTCCGATCGCGACACCTGCCAGTCGTCGGCCCAGGCCACAGGCAGCGACGCAGGCCAAAGCGGCATGGCGCAAAGCACAAGCCAGAAGTGGGTTTGCCGTCGTGGGCGTTTGCAGTCGCTCGGCGCCATGCGCAGTGTCCTCAGTCTAGCAACCTCGACGGGCAGACGGAACGGTTTCACACGGCCAGAAGATCGGCCCCCGCCCCGCGAACAAGACCACGGCCACTATGGCTGAAACTGCAGCGTGTGTTTCGCTGGGCCGGGCAGAAACGGCGTCGGCTCACCTTTGACCCAGGCGGCGTGACCGGCCAGAAAATACGGGCTCAGTGGGTGGCCGCTTGCGCCTCCGGGCATGTTCAGGATGCCCTGCTCTTCGTGGCCTGGACTGACGGCCATGCGCTCGGACTGACCGCCTGTGGGGTACGCGACATGCGGCATGTTTTCGTCGCCAGCTTGCGGATCAGCCGGCGCGGAAAGCAAATGTTTTGCAAATGGGATCTGGCTGGCAAATGGGTGAACGATGCGCGCAGTGTTGAACGCGCCCCAGGTCGCCGAGGAAAGCGCAGCGCCGCCCGCGGTCAGCTTGGCGATGGCCGCGTCGATGGCCGCTAGCTCGACGGCGCGAAAGTCTTTGTGCCCGGCAGGCAGCCACGCTGCGGGTCGCTCATCCAGCAAGCGGGCGATGACCACTGGCCAGCGCGAGCTAGCGGCATCGAAGTCAAGCCCCGGCTGCAGCTGCGAAAGCTGTTCGTTTAGCCCACCAAAGAACTGATCGTACAGCGCGTACAGATACGTTCGTGCCAAGCGATATCCGACGGAATTTGGGCTGGCGTGGCCATCCCAGCTCGACTCAAGCAGGCGGCGAAACTCGGCGCGCTGGGGCTGATCTTGCAGCGCTGCCGCATCCAGCGTACGCAGCGCGCGATCGCGAAACGTCGATACAAACAGCGCGCGATCGTCGAGCCCGATCTGATACACGGCAAGCTCGTTCGCTTTGCCACCACCGGGGCCGCTGGCAAGCGCCGTCAGATCGTCGCGAATCTGCTGCCCCCGCGCGCCCAGATCTGCGCCGCCATCACCCAACGAGCTATGCGTCGGACCGGCAAGCTGCCGCGCGTTCGCCGTCCATAACTGACCACCGGGTGGATCGTTGACACGCGGATAGTCCGCCGGCATGCGCAGGCTGGTCCAGGTCAGCGCCGCATCGCTGCTGCGCAGCGGAAACGTCGCCGCGTGCTGCGCTGTGCGATTGGGCATTGGACCGCTGATCGTCCAGCCGATGTGACCTTGCGCATCGCCGGCCACCATGTTCTGCGCTGGCATTCCCGCGCGCTGTCCCACCGCTTGCGCCGCCAGCAGATCCGCGGCCTCTTCCATCTTTAGAAGCTCTAGGTTTACGGCCCCTCGCTCGTGCGCGATCCAGTGCAGGGCATAGGCGCGACCTCCGACGGTCCACACCGGACCCAGCGAGGTCTCACGCACGGTCAAAAGCTCGGACGCACTGCCCTTGGCTTCCAGCGTCTCGGCGTGGCTCTTGGCGGTCTCCCAACCGGCGGGTGTGCGAAAGCGCAGCGGGTCGTTTGGATCGCGCTCTAGCTCGATCAGATCGACATAGTCGCCATAGCTGTTGGTAAAGCCCCACGCCACCTTGCCGTTGCTGCCGACGACGACGATCGGTGTGCCCGGCAGCATCACGCCCGACGTGCGGCGCACCGAGCCATCGTCTTTGACCAGCTCTAGTGCGGCGCGGAACCAGATGTGCGGCAAGCGAATTCCTAAATGCATATCATTTGCAACAAGTGCCGACCCCGTCGAGCTGCGGCTGCCCGATAGTGCCCAGTTGTTGCTGCCGATGCCGCGGCGCAGCTCGTGCGGGATCGCGTCCGGCTCAGGCTGGCGGCGAGCTTGCAGCGCGTGCGCCGTCCGCGGTGCCGTCAGCCACGGTGGCGCTGTCGCTGGAATCGCGGCCACGGGATCGCTGACGGCCGCGGCATCCAGGGGCGCATCCCAGGTGCTAGACGTCGGCAACAAGAATGCCAACTGTTCAGCGCTGCTGTGTTCTTGCAGATAGCCACGAGCCAGCTCGTGCGGGGCCTGGTGCCCCTGCAGATCGAAGTACATGGCGAAGGCGACCAGCACCGTGTCTTCTGCCCGCCACGGCTGCGGCGAGGTGCGCAGCACGGCGTACTCAAAGGGGTGCGTCGACAGCGCGGCCAGACCCTCGTTCACCCCCGCAACATAGCGATCGAGCAGCGCTCGCTCGGGTGCTGCAAGCTGGCTCAGCCCGTCTCGGGCCCGCGCCCGAAAGCGATGCAGGCGATGTTCGCGATCGACGCGCAGCGCCGCCGGCCCCACCAGCGCTGCCAGCTCGCCCCCGGCGACGCGCCGCAGAAGATCCATCTGAAAGAAGCGCTCCTGCCCGTGGACATAGCCCGTGGCATAGGCGATGTCCGCGCGATCGCGACCGCGGATCGTCGGGATGCCCAGCGCATCGCGCGCCACCTGCACCGGACCCGAAAGGCCCTTTGCGTGGATCGTCCCATCGAGCGTGGCCAGGCTGCCGCGCAGATACAGCCACAGCGACAGGGGCACGCCGAAAAACAGCAGGACAAGGGCTATCGCGACACGGAAAAACCAGCGACGAATCGCTGGGTTCTTCGACGGGGAATCAGTCGGTGCAGCCGAACGCGGCGGGCTCGCTTCAGTCATGGGCGGGGATGGCCTCCGCGCATGAGTATCGGCGATTTTGCGTCGCCGCGCGGATTACTTGGGCAGGCTGGGTGCGACCCGCGGCTGAGCCCGCGATTCCAAGGCGAAGGCCGCTTGGATCAGCACTGCCTCTTGATGCTTGCGGGCAAGAAAGATCAGCCCCATCGGTGCGCCGCTTGTGGGCTCGATGCCCATCGGCATCGCCAGCGAGGGCAGGCCGGTCGGCGACGACAAGATCTGAAATCCAAACCAGCCCTTCGGCGGCATCTGCCCGTGCGCATACGCCGGCTGCGTGGCCGCGGGATAGACCAGCACATCCAGCTCTTGCTGATCCATGAACGCCGTGATGGCCTTGGCCGTGCTGTCTTTGCTGGCCAGGTACTTCTGACAGGCCATGCTGTTCTGCACGCTGTCGGTCTGCGTCTGCGCCGACGTCAGAAACGCCTGTGCCGACGACAGATATTGACCACTTGCCACGATGTCGGAAAGCGACTTGATCGGCCCGGCCCCGGCGTGGCTCGCCAGATAGCTGTTGATGCCCTGCTTGAAGTCCACCGGCATGCAAGCAAACGAGGCGTTGGTCAGCTCTTGCAGCGCTGGCAGAAGCGGCATCACCGCGCTGACCTGCTTGGTCTTCTGACCGGCGAGCGTCAGCTGACTAAGCGCCTGATTAAACAGCGCCGTGACCTCGGGACGTGTGGTCCAGCCGACCGCCGGCAGATCGTTTAGCACCAGCGGGTCATAGCCGACCTGCAGCATGCGCTTTCCGTCGAGCTTAAGCGCCTGGGTATAGTCCTGGGAGCCCATTGCCGCCTGCGCCTTATCGACCAGAAGCTCTAGCGCGATGGCGGCATCGCGCAGCGTCCGCGTCATCGGCCCCGGCATGTCTTGCAGCGTCATCAGCGGCAGGATGCCTTGACTTGGAACCAAGCCCTGCGTCGGACGAATGGCAACCAAGCCAGTGGCACTGGCCGGCTGCACCAGCGAGCCATAGGTGTCACTGCCCAGACCAATCACGCCCAAGCTGGCTGCGA
The DNA here is from genome assembly GCA_964554495.1 of uncultured Myxococcales bacterium. GTDB lineage: Bacteria > Myxococcota_A > Polyangia > Palsa-1104 > JAEUJZ01 > JAEUJZ01. The sequence continues at coordinate 24,874 of CAZKOY010000024.1, read as the reverse complement.
TCGCTGCTGCGGTGCCGCCGCTGCTGCCGTATACGGTCAGGCTCTGCTTGTACGGATTGCTGGTCTGTCCGCCGAATGAGCTGACGGTGTTGGTGCCATCGAGAGCGAAGTCGGGCAGGTTGCTCTTGCCCAGCACGATGGCGCCGGCCGCGATGAAGCGTTGCACGATTTCGGCGTTGCTGCCGGCTTGGTTCGATGAAAGTGCCTGCGCGCCCGCCGTCGTCGGCAGTCCCGCCACATCGATGTTGTCTTTGACCACCACTGGCACGCAGTGCAAAGAGCCGCGCTGCCACACCGGAATGCGATCCAAGCGATCGGCTTCGAGCAGCGCTTGTTCATTCCACGTGGTGATGGCGTGCAGCGTGGAATCCAGCGAGCGATGCAGGCGGCGATATTCTTCGACCACATGACGGCAGGACACCGCTCCTGACTTGACCTGACTGCGCAGCTCGTCGACGGTGGTCTCGCTGGGATCAAACAGGCCGTGCCCGCCAAAGCAGCCGACGAGCGGCACCCCCAGAACAAAGAGCGCTCGCGGCGAAAGGAATCGACGACGATGCGACGTCACAGAGGAAACGGCAGCGAACAAGGTTCGCGAAGCAGACGAAGAGACAGAGCGGATCGACATGGTGGACTCCTAAGCGAAGGGCGTTCTAGGTCGGCTCTGGCAAGCAACCGACCTTCGCTGCCTGGAACACCGCAGCCCACGCGATCTGTCACCCTGTCGATCGATGTTTTTTTGCGCCCGATCCGCGCTCGGCCCGCTGGCGCACGCCACCCCTCGATGTGAGCGCGCTTCGTGCGCGCGACATGCAGGGTCGTGATGCTTATTTCATGGGCGGCCGGACGATCACGCGACCGTTGCCATAGTCGGCGATGTACAGGCCCGCTTCTGTGTCCAAGACGCCGTAGGGGCCCTGCATTCCCGCAAGACTGATGCCCCCGACGTTGGCCACCGCGGACAAGGCGCTGGGCTGGCCGAGCACCGCCGATGGTAGCTGGTTGCTCTGTGTGGGAATGCTGTTCCACACCCAGACTCGATTGCGGTCATACTCGGCGGCGTACAGTCGATTCCCCGCGACGTGGATACCGCGCAGCGAGACATAGCTGCCCAAGGCGGTGAAGTCGTTGGCACCCAGCACCACATCCGCCGCTTGTCCCGTCTGTGGCGTGCCGGTGTTCCAGATCAGCACGCGGCCATTGCCGGCATCGCCCACATAGACGTGCCCATCGTCCACAGACACGCCCCGCGGCCCGCTCAGCGTCGAGGCGGTCGGCGCAGCCAGCCCTCGGTTTGCGGTGGACTTGGTGAAGTCCGCTTGCCCCAGCACGACATCAGGTGGCTGCTGATTGGTGGTGGGAATGCGGTTCCAAATCAAGACGCGGTTGTTCTGGGTATCCGAGACAAAGACTCGATCCTTGTAAACGCACACGTTGCGTGGCTCGAACAGACCGGATGCCACGCCCCCGACATTGACCGAGTTGGTGCCGAGGCTGGGCTGCCCCAACACGACATTGGCAGCCTGAAAGATCTGGTTGGGGATGCTGTTCCAGATCAAGACGCGGTGGTTTTGGGTATCCGCGACGGCCAAGATCGTCCCATTCGATGAAAGATCGCGGGGCTGATTCAACGTGCTGCCCGAAACCCCCGAGATGTTGTCGCTCATCGTCAGCATGCTTGGCTGTCCCAGCACCACGGTGGGCTTCGCCGAGGCATCAAGTGGTAGCTGGGGCCAGATCAGCACACGGCTGGCATCGCCATCCAAGACCAGCAGGCGATTGCCGGCGCGCGTGATCGCCGCAGGTGCCGCCATTCGCGCCGCCGAGACCGAGATCCCGCTATAGCCCGAGTTGGCAAAGTCCGGCTGCCCCAGCACCACGTCGGCGGGAGTGCCATTGGCCATGGGCCACGCGTTCCAGATCAGCACGCGATAGTTATAGGTATCGGCGACCACGACCCGCGTGCCGTCGGTGGCAACGGCCAGGGGCTCTCCCATCACGCTGGCCGAGACGCCGCCTGTGTTGGCTCCGGTCCCTGTGCTGCTGATCTGCCCCAACACCAGATCGGCCTGCTGACCCATCGATGAGGGCAGCGTATTCCACAGCAAGACGCGGTGATTGTAGCGATCGGCGACCACCAAGCGCCCGCCCGCGGTGGCAACCCCCGACGGCGCATTCATCGTAGCCAAGCCGGCCGGCCCGCCGCGGTTTGCCAGGTTGCCGTTGGCGTTGGCCTGCCCCAAGACCAGCGTCGCTGCCTGCGCGTTCGCCGTCGGCAAAGTCCCCCACACTAGGACGCGGTGGTTGCCGGTATCCGGGACATACAGCATGGTCCCGTCCACCGCGGGCGTGCCGTCGGGAAGATTCAGAGAGCTTGCGATAATGCCCCCCGCATTGGGCAGGGAAGACGTGAAGTTCGCCTGTCCGAGAACAAGCGAAGCGTCGGTCGTGTTGTTGGTCGGTACGCTGTTCCAGATGAGGACGCGGCTGAACTGACGATCGACGACAAAAAGCCGGCCGGCAGCCACCAGCGGACTGGCCCCCAAGAAGCTACGCGGCCCCGCCATAGGGCTTGCCCCTGGACTAATTTGCAATGAATTATCGGCATTACTGACAGTCGGGATTGGGTTCCAAAACGTAATGGGCTGCGTGCTTGTGGTGGTACGATTGTCGGTTGCAACGATAATGCTACTTCCATCATTGGTCATGCGTGTTGGTGAACGAGCGGCTTTCCTAGAAGGAAACAAATCATCACCAACACTGAAATCAGGTTGCCCAATCACCACATCCGGGGGTTGCTGGTTCTTGGTGGGAAATGAATTCCAAATTAATACTCGATGATTGTCTTTATCCGCAACTGCAAGCTTGCCACCTGGAAGGATATGAACCCCTTCGACATCGCCAAACCCCAGCTGCAGCCAGTTGGTCTGCGGGTTGGGCTGCCCCAGGACAAAGGGGCTGGTCACCGTCGTGGGATCCGTGGCCATGTCCATCGGATTCATGTCGAAAGCCGGCGGACAGCGATCGGACTCAGAGCATGGAACCTCAGAGCGCGGCAAAAGTTGACAGCCACAAATAAAAATAGCGGCTCCCGCCAGCAATCGCATGATTCGTCCTCCTATTATGATTAAGACGTACTACTGGGAACCAGCGGACGACGGCTCTGCGGTCTGGCGCGCTGGAACGGCCAAAAAGGCAATTCCGCCAGCGGTCAGCACGATTCCACCGACCAGCAGCGGAATACCAGGGGCCAGGCCATTTACGACTGAAATCGTCCGACTGCCATCCATCGCGACCATCGGCGTACACAGATCGGAATTGGCGTCGAGCGGCATATCGCAGCGTCCGTGCGCGCTGATCGCCGCCGCCCCCAAGCCGCCCAATGCCACGCCCAGCACCGCCATGCCGATGCCCAAGCCCACGCGCCACGCCGGGCGCCCGCGCGCCGCCGTCTGGGCCGGCTGCAGCGAAAGGGCACTGGGCGCAGGCTCGACGGCGGGGGCGTCCTTCGGCACATACAGCGGCGCCTTGGACTGCGTCGCCGGGGCAGGCTCTTTTGCTGGCGCTGGGCCCCCCCCATCCTGAGCGTCGGCCGCGATCGCGCGCTCGGCTTCCTCGGCGAACTGCCTGACACGGGCCTGCAGCTCTGGCTCGGGTTCAAACGGTGCAGCTTGAAATTTCGCATACGCGTCAAGAGCCTTGCGCGAGCGACCTAATCGATACTGACAACGACCTATATTCACAAGAATACGCGGCTCTTTCGATAAATCATATGCAGCTTGATAAATGGACAGTGCTTCTTCATAACGCGTCTGCGCTGCGAGCTGTGCCGCGCGCTCGGTCATGGTCTTGCAGTCTTTGTCCGCTTGGCAGCGATCCGGCGTGGCAGCGGCCGCTGGATACGCCAGCGCAAGCGCCCCCAGCAGGCACAGAAACGCCGCACAAGAAACGCTAGACGCACGCCGCCGAAGCCGGACCGTATGCCACAGGGCTCGGTGCGGCTCGACTGGCTGCAATGTGAGGCAGCCCTGGCATTCCCCCCCTCGCCCCGGTCCTGCTCCTTGCGATGTTTCCTCTTCAGTCACGTGATCCACAGATGGCTAGTTGATGATCGAGGTCGTCTCGGGGCCCTTGCTCTTCGCCTTGCGCTCATCCCGCTTCTTCGGCTTGGTCGGCTTCTTGGCCGCCAGCGACTTGTCCGCATCCGAAGAAGCCTCGGCAGCCCCTGTCACGGCCGACGCGGGCTTGGCCGGGGCGACGGTCGCTGACTTGACGTTCTCGGCGGCTGCGCTGGCCTTGGCATCGGTCGCTCGCTGGGCATCGGTCGCTGCACCGACCCCGCTTGCCGGCGATGCCAGCGCCGGGCCCCCGTTGGGCGGAACGGAGGACGAACCCACGGACGACGAAGGTCCCGAGCCGCGCATCAACAGCGCCCCGCCACCAAAGGCCAGCAGAGCCACCAGACCCATCGCCACCGGCAGCGGAACGCGGCGCTCGGGCTTGAGCTTGTCCAGACCGGTCTGTCCCGTTGCCTGCGTGATCGTCGCAAGCTGCGCACTCGACAGCGAATCGCGAGACACGCTGCCGAGGTTGCGATCTCCCGATGCGCTGATCGGCGCCTCTGCACGCGGAACAGAGTCGCGCGAGATCGGCCGCAGGCTGGTGCTGGAAGGCTGCACAGCAAAGGACAGGTGCGCCTGTAGCTCGGCCTTGACCTGCACCATCGTCGGGCGCTCGTCGGCCGGTTTGCGCAGCATGCGATCGATCAGCTCAACCAGCCATGGCGCGGTGTCCGCCGCGACTTCTTGCAGCGATGGAGGAGCCACGAACAGATGCATCGCCGCGATGGCCATATCGTTGGTCGGCGCAAGGAACGGCAGGCGCCCTGAGCGCAAGCGAAACAGCACGCAGCCCAAGGCATAGACATCGACCTGGCCCGTGATGACCGCCTTCTCGTTGAACTGCTCGGGCGCCATGTATGCGACGGTACCCAGCAACTGACCGGTGCCGGTCTTGATCTCTTCCGAGCCGTGCAAGTGCGTGCCCAGCTTGGCGATGCCGAAGTCCAGAATCTTGACGCGCTCGCCCCCTGGCCCCGCTGGATCAGGGACCAGCATGATGTTCCCCGGCTTGATATCGCGATGGATGATCGACTTGCTGTGCGCCGCTGAAAGCACATCCGCAAGCTGCCATCCGATAGTCACGACTTCCTGATCCGACAGCACACCACCCCGACTCTGCAGGCGCTCGGAAAGCGTCTCGCCCTCCAGGAACTCCATGACCAAAAAGACGCTGCCATCGTCGGCCTTGCCGACGTCCGAGATCTGCACAACCCCTGGATGCTTGATCTCGTTTACCGCCAGCGCCTCGTTGTGGAAACGCCGCACAATTCCATCGCTTTTGGCGTAGTCGGGAAGCAGCACTTTGATCGCGACACGGCGTCGGATGTTGCTCTGAAGGCCCTCATAGACGGCCCCCATGCCCCCTTTGCCGATAAGGCGAACGATCTCGTAATTCCCGAGCTTTCTGCCGACCACAGATGGCGTCTTTCTGCTGCAGGTTCTCGTCGAGGATCGTACGTCGATTCAAGGGGCGAGATCAAGGCAAGAGCTCTGCCGAACGCGGACGCCGTCCGCCGTGCTCGCAAGCCGTGGACGAAGAAGGTGTTTGCGGACCAGCGCGATCGTCAACCAGGCACAAAGGCGGCGGCGAGGCATTTACTCGCGATGCCTGCGACGAGCACGAAGGCACGTATCCCCGTGGTCGCCGTGCCGCTTCCTGCGTTCTTACTTGCGGCCGTAATACGCGTGCAGAAACGTGGCGATGCGCTGAGCGGCGGGATCGGGGACAACGGCGCCAAAGGCGCTGCGCATCTTCTGCACCTCGGCTTCCCACTGCATCCGCGAAAGCGGCGGCTGCATCGTGATGTAGGCCGTGCTGTGGCAGCCCACGCAGTACACGTCGATAAGCTGCCGATCGTCTTCGGGACCAGGGCGCAAGCTTGGCGCGTTTGGTGGAAATTCACCGACGGAATACATCGCGCTGCGCACGTCTTTGTCTTCGATGCGCGCGGGCGCTGGCTGACGCAGAAAGCCAAGCGGTGGGCCGCTTTTCACGGCCCCCTTCTCGACTTCCGGGGCGCAGGCCACGAGCACGGTCGGCGGCGCGGGCGAGCCCTCGCTTGCAGACAGATCGACCGCTTTCTTGGTGGACTGCCGCGAGCACGAGCCGGCAAAAATCCCCAGCACGCCCAGCCCAATGAAGCGCAGTGCGAGCAGGCGCGGCAAGCAGCGCGACGGCTTGTTAGATCGCGCCAATCGACACCTCCTGCCGCTCGATGCGGTTCCATAGATAACCGCCAGGGTTCCAGATCGCGCTGTCGCTTTGGCGGTTGCCTTTTCCGTCGCTAGCCCGCACGCACAGGACGATGCGGCCAGGCTGGCTGGGGGTAAAGCGGAAGCTAAATGGCCGAAAGGCATACCGGCCCTGATCTTCGCCCAGCGTGGCCGCGGCAAAGGTGCGGCCTTCGTCGATCGAGACCTCGACGCGGGTGATGCGATCGTGTCCCGAAAAGGCCTGGCCGCGCACGATCACCGGCAAGCCCACCGGCAGCTTGCCGAAGTCATCGCCAATCGGCGAAACGATGAACGAACGCACGGGCATGCGGCCGATCGGCACCAGCTTGACCTTGCCCTCTTTGATCGCCTCGGGCGTGGTGCTGCCGTCGGGCGTTTCGGGAATGCGATACGCAGTCTTGGTCCAGAAGTTTTCGTCCGCCGCAGAAAGCACGCGCAAGACCGACAGCGCCTTGACCCAGTACGTCGCGAAATAGCCCGGCAAGACGATGCGCAGCGGAAAGCCGTTGAGCAGCGGCAAGGGCTCGCCGTTCATGGCATAGGCGACGATCGCTTCGTCGATCATGTCGCTGTCGATGGTCAGCGACTTCAGATACGCCGACGAGCCATAGCCTTCCGGTCCAGCGCCGCGATCCAGGCCCACAAGCTGCACCGATAGAGCGCCAGGCTGCAGACCGGCGCGCTGCAAAAGATCGCGCAGGCGCACGCCCGTCCACTCGGCACAACCCATCGCGCCATGGCCCCACTGCGATCCCGGAACGCGCGGCGAAAAGCGGCTGCGACTGTTGCCGGCACACTGATTCACTGCCACGACGGTCTGCGGCTTGAAGTCGCGCAGAAGCTCGGCAAAGCGCAGCGAAAGTGGCCGCTGGACATGTCCCTCGATGCGCAGGCGAAACGCATCCAGATCGACGCTGCGCGGATGAAACGGCAGGTGCCAGCGCACAAAGAAAGCGGCGTTGGGCGTGCGCGGCGTGGCGAAATAGTGACGCGGCGTCTCAAGCTGCACCGGACGATCGGTCAGCTGAATCAGCGGCACTTTCTGGGGCAGCGCAACCAGCGGCCCCGGCGCATTCCACAACAGGCTCGGCGCGTTGCCGGCTTCCAGCGAACGCGGCGTGCTGACCGCGCTGCCCACTTGTGCCAGCGCGCGATCTGCAATCGATGTTCCTGCGATCGCTCCCAAAAGCTTCAGGCTGGTGCGACGCGAGACAGAGGCCGAAGAAGGCATCGGCCTCTTTTAACACCATTCGATGTCGGGCGTGCCACCGTACAGAAGGACGACGAACAAGCAGGGCTCGGTCGACATGGCGGTCACGCTGTGAACGCTGCCATCGGGCATGAACAGAATGTCACCCGGATAGCCCATCGTGCCGCTGTTGTCTTCGCGCAAGCTGCCCTGCAGGATCAGGCCGTGCTCGTCCCCGCGATGGCGATGGCGGGGAAAGGTCATGCCGGGCGCCAAGCGAACGACACCTGCCTCGGCCACCTGCGACAGTCGAGGTCCCGGCTGAAAATGAAAAAACGCGATGGGCCCTGGCACTTCCCAGGCAGTCTCGCCCTGCGCATCGCGCAGGACCTTCTGAACAGCCTCTTCATCGAGATCAAACAGCAGGCCGATGCGCCGGACAAAGCCATGCAGCGCCGCGTCCCCTTGGGCGTAGCTGCCGCGCAGCAAGCGATCTTTGAGCTGTGCCGATGCGACAGCCCTGGCATCCCCGTCGCTGAGCAGGTCATCCGTCAGATCTTCGCGCAGGGCCGCAAGCCGCGCGGCACACGTCGGACATGTGGACACGTGCTGCGTGTCGCGAGCCCGAGCGGGCTCATGCGCCACGTCGTGCGCGTCCACGCGCAGCGCGAGATCCAGAAGCTGCTCTTCGGCCAGATGTTCGTCCATTCCCTTTACTCTTTTACCGTGTCCCGCAGCGTCTTCAGCGATCGGTGCAGGCGCGACTTCACGGTTCCCAGCGGCAGATTCAACTCGGCTGCCACCTCAGGCAGCGATCTGCCCCTGAAATATACGAGCTCAAGGATGGCTCTGGTTTCATCGGGCAGCGTTTGCATGGAAGCGTTCAGCGCGCGGTGCAGGGGTTCGCGCTCGCTTTCAGCGGCCACAGCCTCGGCTGAGATCGATGGCTCGGCCTGTTTGGGTGCGCTATCCAGATCAACAAAGCGGCGATAGGCCGGCGAGCGCAGACGATCCAGCGCACGACTGCGCAAGCGCAGGGTCAGCCAGCTCGCCACACTGCCGCGCTCTTTGTCGTAGCGATGCGCCTGCTGCCGGACTTCGATGAACAAGTCGTGCAGAAGATCTTCGGCGTCGCTCTTGCGGCCAAGGATGCGCTCGGCCAAGCCCAGCAAGCGCGCGGCGTAGCGGTCGTAAAGCTGCGAAAGAGCATCCCGGTCATCGCGGGCGACCGCCTGCACAAGATCGGCATCGCTGCAATCGTTGGTCCGCACGCGTATTTAGAATACGCCCAAGCGGCAAGCCATGGAATGCCGGAATGCGAGCGCGGGCAGGGACTTTTTGGCGGGAACTTGGTGACCACGTGGTGACCACTTGGCAGCCGGCTGGGCGAGCGCTTCTGATGATGACAGCGTGCGCAAATCTGGATACCTTGGCCGGCCATGAGCACCTCTATCCCCCCGCATTCTCCGTCTGCTTCTGCCCCAGCGACCGCGGCCGGAAAGCCGTCGCCACTGCAGGTGCTAGAAGCCAAAGAAGCGCAGGCCCAAAAAGGGGGCGGCGCGGCTCGCATCAAGCGACAACACGAAGCCGGTAAGCTGACCGCGCGCGAACGAATTGAACAGCTCTGCGATCGCGGTACGTTCGTCGAGCTGGATAAGTTCGTGACCCATCGCTGCACGGACTTCGGCATGGCCGAGCAGAAGATCCTCGGCGATGGCGTCGTGACCGGATACGGCCAGGTGGGCGGCCGTCAGGTCTTTCTGTTCGCGCAAGACTTCACGGTGTTTGGCGGCAGCCTATCGGGTGCCTATGCGCAGAAGATCTGCAAGGTCATGGACATGGCCATGCGCGTCGGCGCTCCGGTGATTGGCCTGAATGACTCGGGCGGTGCTCGCATTCAAGAAGGCGTCGAGTCGCTGGCTGGCTATGCCGATATCTTCACGCGCAACGTGCTGGCGTCGGGCGTGGTGCCACAGCTTTCGCTGATCTTGGGACCCTGCGCAGGCGGTGCCGTGTACTCGCCCGCCATGACGGACTTCATCTTGATGGTCGATAAGACCAGCTACATGTTCATCACCGGCCCCGATGTCGTAAAAGCGGTGACGCACGAAGACGTCAGCAAAGACGATCTCGGCGGCGCGCACACGCACACCGGCACATCCGGGGTGGCGCACCTGCGCTGTCCCGACGAAAAGTCCGCGCTGGCCATGCTGCGCGAGCTGCTTTCGTACCTGCCCGCCAACAACGCGGAAGACCCGCCGGTTGTGCAAAGCAAAGACTCAGCCGAGCGCGAAGACACAGCGCTCGACACGCTGGTTCCCGTCGAGCCAACTCGCTCGTACGACATCAAAGACATCATCCTGAAGATCGTCGATGACGGGCGCTTCCTTGAGATTCAGCCCGAGCATGCGCAGAACATCGTCGTCGGTTTTGCTCGCATGGATGGGCGCAGCGTCGGCATCGTGGCCAATCAACCTGCTGTCTTGGCTGGCGTGTTGGACATCAATGCATCGGTGAAAGCGGCGCGCTTCGTGCGCTTCTGCGACTGCTTCAACATTCCGCTTTTGACGCTGGTCGATGTGCCCGGCTTCCTGCCCGGCAAAGATCAGGAACATAGCGGCATCATTCGTCACGGTGCCAAGCTGCTTTACGCGTTTGTGGAAGCAACGGTTCCCAAGGTCACGCTGATCACGCGCAAGGCCTACGGTGGCGCGTACGACGTCATGGCGTCCAAGCACGTGCGCGCCGACATCAATCTGGCGTATCCGACGGCCGAGATCGCGGTCATGGGACCAGAAGGCGCGGTCAACATCATCTTCCGCGAGCAGATCGCAGCCGCGGCGGCGCAGAACCCACAAAACGCGCAGGCGGCACAAGCGGCGGCACAAGCGCAGTACGCAGCCGACTATCGCGACAAGTTCGCAAACCCCTACACCGCGGCGGCGCTCGGCTATATCGACGAAGTCATCCGCCCGCGTGAGACGCGCAAGAAGGTCATCAGTGCCCTGCGCATGCTGCGGAATAAGCGCCAGCAAAACCCGCCGAAGAAGCACGGCAACATCCCGCTGTAATCCCGCTGTAAGCCTCTTGGGGCCTTGTAGCTGACACGATCTTCGTGCGATTTGTCGACGCGCAGCATTTCTGCGAGCTGACGAAAAGCTTGCGCACAAACGCACGGGATCCGGTTGAATGGCCTCGGACTGAGCCCTGGATCTGATCTTGCAAAACGGTCTGTGCGCAGCCAGGGGAGCTCTTCATGGGACGGACCGAGGTCACTGCGCGAGCACCGCGCGTCTTCGACGGATTTGAAGTTCTGCATCAGATCGGATCGGGTGCGATGGGTGCGGTATATCTCGCCCGCGATATCGCGCTTGAGCGCAAGGTGGCGATCAAGCTGATCTCGCCCAAGCTGCACGATCCGATCGCGCGTCAGCGCCTTTTGCGCGAGGCGCGGGCCATCGCGCGACTGCAGCATCCAAATATCGTCTCGATCTATCGCATTGGCGACGTCGCAGGCCAGCCCTATATCGCGTATGAATTCGTCGATGGGCGCTCGCTGGATCTGCTGCCCCGCCCCACGGACTGGCTGACCGTTTTGCGCATCGGCCTAGGCCTCTCGCGCGGAGTCGCCGCCGCGCATCACCGCGGCATCCTGCACCGCGACCTGAAGCCGGCGAATGTGATGATGTCGAGTGGAGGCGAGCTCAAGATCCTCGACTTTGGGCTGGCTCAGATCGCGGAACCCGAGTCGCTTTCCGAAGGATCGTCGGCGGCCTTGCTGACCCTGGGAGAAGAAGCGACCGAGCCGCGCTTGCCAATCGACGCGATGATCATCGATTCGACCGAGGAAGTAACGCGCAGCTTGAGTACGTCGCTCACGCTATCGAAAGAAGCGCCGCCCCCCGGCAAGCCCACCCAAGAAGGTCTATCGATCGACGGGCAGCTTGCGGGCACACCGCTTTACATGGCGCCTGAGCTCTGGCGCGGGGCAGCGGCCAGTCGGCGCAGCGATATCTATTCTTTGGGCCTTCTTCTGTATGAGCTGCTCGTGGGTCGGCTGCCGCATGCGCACCTGCGCATCACCGAGCTGCCGCGCTTTGTCACCAGCAGCGAGCTCCCTGTTCTGGCATCGCAGCTTCCTGATGTGCCCGAGGGGCTAAAGCGCTTGATCGATCGCTGCGTCGCGCATTCCGCCAACGATCGTCCAGCGCATGTCGACATCGTGCGTGACGAGCTGGAAGCGCTGGCTGCGATCTATGTCCCCTTGGGCAATGTGTCCGTCGCTGGAGTCGATGCCAGCGTCAACCGCATCTCGGCATCGTTTCTGCGCGTCAGCCGTCAAGGCGACCACTTGGCGCAGATTTTTTATCAGCACTTGTTTCGGCTAGCGCCGCAGCTGCGCCCGCTGTTCTCGGAAGATCTCAGCGTGCAGCATCGCATGCTGATGGCGGCACTCAAGCTGTGCGTCGAAAACCTGCGGCAGACGCAGCGCCTGGTGCCCTATCTTTTGGAGCTTGGCCACCGCCATGCCCGCTATGGCGTGCAGTCGCAGCACTTAAGCCTGATGGGACAGGCGCTGCTCGAAGCGCTTGCTTCGATCGACGATGCCTGGTGTCACGAGACCGAAGCCGCCTGGGCCCACGCCTATGAACACATCGCCAAGATCATCGAGCAAGGCATGGATAAAGAGCCGCGCTCGGATGCCGCGCTGGTCACCAGCGTCCTTAAGCGCCGCTGGGAGATGCCGCTGACCACGTCGCTGACGCAGTGGGCCGACGCCGATGATGGCAACGTCGCCTTTGTGCGCCAGGGCATTGTCGGATCCGATCTGCTGATCAGCGGCGAGTGGGTTACACACCTAGAGCAGAGCGTGCAGTTTCCGGCGGTCGCAAGCTTCTATCGTCAGCTGGCTTCGTTCTGCCGTGTCCTGCGCTTTGATCGCCGTGGCTGCGGGATGTCGAGCCGCCCAGCGCAGCCGTCGATCGATCACCATGTCGCGGACATTCGCGCCGTCATGGACGCAGCCGGTGTCGATCGCGCGACTCTTTTGGGCATCGGCGATGGCTGCATCGCGGCCGCGCTGTTCGCAGCGCTGCATCCCGAACGCGTTCGGGCGCTGATTCTGTATGGCAGCGGGCGCTTGCTCGCCGAATCCAGCGAAAGCGCAGCCAACGAACTGGCCTTGCAGGCACAAATTCAGGCCGTGCAGAACCGCTGGGGCTCACCTCTGTTTATCGAAACGGTGGCGCCATCGCTGCAAAACGACCCAGCGTTCCGACGACACTGGGCCATGTTGCTGCGGCACGCAGCCAGCCCAAGCGAAGCCATCAGCCTGCTGCGTATCGCGGCCGGATCGAGCGTTCGACCGATCCTTTCAGCGCTTCAGGCACCGACGCTGGTCCTGCATCGCAAAGCCGACTGCCACCGTCCAAGCAGCGACAGCCAAAAGCTTGCGGCGCAGATCCCGGCAGCTCGCTATGTCGAGCTGCCCGGCGAAGATCACGCGCCCTGGGGCAGCGGGTCCGAGGCTCTGCTGGACGCGATTCAGCGCTTCTTGGCCACGGTGCCGAGCGAGCCGCGGTCAGGCAAGTTTGTCGGCTGTGTCCTGGCTGTATCGTGCCAAGCGAGCCACGTGCCGCCTGCGCTGCGCGAGCAGTTCGATCGCTTGGTCGCCAAGCACCGCGGCTTGACCAGCGAAGCCCACAGCGAGCGCGCGATCCTGGGTTACTTCGATGGGCCCGTCCGAGCGCTGCGCTGTGCGCTGTCAACCGTGCAGAGCGCTGTGCAGCACCACATTCCCGTCTCTGCGGCGGTTGAGGTGGGTGTGATGTCGTCGGCCGCGACGCTGAGCAGCGATGCAGCGCAGCGAGCGATCCGCTTGGCGCACACAGCGAACCCCGGTGAGACCCTGGCCACTGAGGCGGTCTGCGAAATGTCAGCAGGGTCCGGCCTGGTGTTTGTGGCTCACACGCCCCTTTTGCGCAGGGATGAAAGCGAAGGCGATCTTGCGATCTTCGAGGTACGAAGTCCGTCTGAATAGAGGGCGCACTGACAGCGGCGGGTCGCGGCGCGGGACTTTATTTCACTTCGTTTGCGCCAATGTCATAGCCCGCCCCCTTGGGTCGCGGGTTGCCGTTGAGATCGAAGGCTGGGAACTTGTCGCCGCTTCCTGCGATGGCTTGGTCGATGCAGCAGCTCGCGTTTACCGCGGCCTGGGCGTTCAAGCGGAAGTTGGAATCTAGATCGAAGTCGGCCTTGCTAATGCCGGGCTTTACGATGCTGTCTGCCATCGTCGCGATGACGCCGCGCCATGCCAGAAGGTCGATGTTCTGAAACTGCGAGCCGCCCGCGAGCGTGTTGGCAAACAGGCTCTGGCCAATCGTGACGTCGACCAAGGGCATGCGGCGCAGCGGGCCGTCGATGCCGCCGACGCTGCCTAAGACCCGACCGTTGCCGACGATGGTGTTGAAGCTGGCCGAGATGCGCCAGCGCGGGCACTGCAGCGCAGTCATGTCGAGGCCGGTCCAGACGTTGCCGGCGATGATGTTGTTAAAGATCTCGGCGGTCGCTTCTTTGTCGCAGTCGAAGTCGTAGCTTGCCAGAGCGATGCCGACGTTAAATGCCCCCAGGCGGCTGTCCATAAGCGCCATCTGGTTCGGCGCGCCGATGACGTTGTTGTACACGCGCAGGTTGCAGTGCTTGGCCACGATGGCCCCTGCGCCTCCGGGGTTGGATGGCGAGGTCACGCCTTGCAGCACACTGTTGCGCACCGTGTATGTCGGAACCAGCGTCGCATCCGTGCCGACAGAGCAGACAAGCAAGCTGACGGTCGGCAGGTTGAGCGTGATGTCAAAGCCATCGATGGTGACATCGCCCAGCTCTCGGGTCTTGAAGCTGGCTCCCTGCGACACGATGCGGGCGCGATTCAAGACCCCCTGCGACATCACGGGCGCGCCGATAAAGACAAACTTGCCCTTGAGGATCGGCAGAGCCATCGCGTTGTAGTAGCCCGAGGTGTCTTTCTCGCCGATGACGCGAATGTACGTGCGGTTGGTCTGCGTGACCGCGGTGGTGTAGCCCTGCTCGATGTCGCAGCGCGGCGAGTCCAGCGTCGTGCCGCCCACGGTGCCGGCCATGCAGCCTGCCTTGCGGACATAGATAACCTGACCGCGGTCGCCGTTTAGTGCGCAGCGCCCCGCCAAGCCCGGCCCTAGCTCGCCTTCGCCGATACAGACCAGTGAGTCGGTACAGCGCGTGCCGTCATGGCAGACGCGTGGACCTTCGCAGTCGCCGTGGCTGCGGCAGGGTCGACAGGCCTGGTTCTCGCAGATCGGGGCCGACGCTGGACAGTCCGTGCTCTCGCGGCAGGCGACGCAGCGAGTGCCGCCACCCATGCTCGACCCACAGAACGGCGTGTCGGCAAAGCGAGCGCACGCGGCATCGCCTTCGGCCGAGCTGCTCTTGCAGGCCACGCACTTGCGCATGCTCACATCGCAGAGCGGCAAAGACAGATCCTTGCACTGCTCATTGCTCTTGCAGCTATTGGGGCCGCGCAGGACGCAGGTGTGCTGTGACTCGCTGCACTCGTAGTCACTGCCCTTGTTCTGCACGCAGACCGCATCGCTGCTGCAGTAATCAGGATCCTCGACGACACAGCCAGATCCGCTGGCCAGCGCAAGCAGCAACGAACAAGAAAGGCCGGTTAGAAACCGCTTCGCGGACTCTCGCAGTCTGCTCTTGCACGTCGTGTCTGTCATCGGCCGTGTCCTTCCTTTTGATCCAAACTATCACAGTTGCTCTCGTCGAAGACGGCAGATTCCGTCGAGAAAGCCGCGGCGCAGCGTGTCCTGCGAAAGCCAGGTCGCAGCTTTGCGCAATCTCCGCCACGCCAAGCCACAGGGAGTGCGCTGACTTGATATGATAGATGTCGTGACGACTCAGACCCGAGACAACGGACCCACCCTAGAGGGGCGCTTCAAGATTGGGAAGATCATCGGCCGCGGACCATCCGGCGTGGTCTATGCGGGAACCGATACTCAGACGGGCCAGCCCTGCGCCGTCAAGCGCTTGCACGCGCACTTCTATGTCAAAGACGTCTTGGCGCGCGTAAAGAAAGATGCCCTTGCCGCCGCTGCGCTCGGGCACCCAGCCATCTTGGCGCCGTATCACATCGGCACCGAGATGACCGGCACGCTGTTTCTGGTCTGTCGCTTCGTGCAAGGCGAATCACTGGCCACCCGGCTGCAGCGCGGACCGCTGTCGTTTACGGCGACGCTGGCCATCTTGGATCCGCTGTGCGCCGCTCTGCAGATGGCCCACGACGCTGGCATCGCACACGGAGGCATCACGCCGACGAATGTCATCTCGGTGTCGTCGGGGCGCGTCGTGCTGACCGACTTTGGCATGTGTCACTTGCGCGGCACACCCAAGATCAAGTGGGGCGGTGCCGTCGGCTATGCCGCACCCGAGACGCTGCAAGACGGAGCGACGCTGTGCAGCCCACGCGGCGACGTCTTTGCCTTGGGCGCGCTGGTCTATGAGTGTCTGACCGGGCAGCGCATGTTCACGTCGACTAGCGTGGCGGCCTTTGTGGCGTCGGTGCAGAACCCGCCGCGACTTGGCGCGGCCCAGGCGCGCTACGAACACCTGGATGCGGTGCTGGAAATGGCCTGCGCGCCCCAGCCCGATGATCGCTTCGCCACGGCGGCGGCTCTGTGGCGAGCCCTGCAGGCCTCGCTTCTCGACGGGAACGAAGAAGGCAGCAGCACGTCGGCCGGCTCGGAAGCCGCTGCCAGCGAGCCAGCCGCAAGCCAACCGGCGGCAGTGGCAGCCCCACTGCCAGCCGAAAATCCCGCGACGGCTCCGTTTGATGAGCAGAGCTTTGCCGATCTGAAGCTGGACGACGATCTGGCGAGCAGTACCGACCCCATGGGCTTGCCGCCTGCCAGTCGGCCCCCCAAGCGGTCCACGGCCAAGCCAGGGACCTTGCCGACGCCCGCTTCACTGCCCCAAAGCACGGCCAAGCCCGTGGCTGCTTCCGATGCTGCTTCTGCGCTGCCGCCGGCCAAGGCCAGCGAGGGCACAGCCCTGCCAGGAATGCGCCAGCAGGTGCGCGCCATCGATCTGCCGATCGGAGAGTCGAGCACCGACCTGCACCCCGTCTCGCTGCCGCCACCACCTGCGATGAACGCACCGCTGCGTGAAGCGCCGCGCAACTTAGAGCCCATGCGCGCTGCCCGCAGTGGACCGACGGGAAAACCCACGGCAGCCCGCGCACAAGACGCCGCACCAGCGGCACTGCAGAACATCCCGGCTTCGGGCCGCACGCTGCGCCCAGTCAGCGCCCTGCCCTCACCAGCCGCCTCGGCACCCGCAAAGGCAGAGCCCTCCTCGCCGGATGTCGCTCTCGACATCGATCTGCTGCCTGCCGAGCCGACGCCGTACCCTCCACCAGTCTCTGATCTGGCGCCCGCCAAGCCAGCGCCGCGAGCGCTGCAGCACTCGCCTGTGCCGCTGCCTCCCGTGCCGGAACGACCGACAGAGCGCGGCGCGGCACCTAGCGAGAGCGCGACGGCTGCGGCTGCGCCTGTGGCCCATGCGGCACCACCTGCCAGTCCAGCGACGACGCCGCTGCTTGCTCCTGTGGCGGCCCACTCACCTGCCGCTTCCGCGACGCCCGCAGCGCCCGCAGCG
>CAZKOY010000024.1:3571-7536 GCA_964554495.1 uncultured Myxococcales bacterium | reverse complement strand
CCGCAGCGCCCGCAGCGACCGATGCAGCGCCCGCCAGCGTCGCCGAGACAGCCACGTCTGGTCGCGCCAGCGCTCCGCCGGGTCCGTCGGAAACCCCAACACGACCGATGCCGATGGTCGCCCCCCCCAAGCCAGCCGCCGCCGCGCCCACCGCCGCCAAGGCGGTTCCGACGCCAGCCAGCTTGCCGCAAAAACCGCTGCCTGGTGTCATCGGCGGCAAGAGCCGCAAGAACGCAGAGTCCAGCGATCCCTCCGCTACACCCGTCGCGGCACCGGTCTTGGAAGGCACTGCCGCCCTGGCTGCGGCTGCCGCGGCTGGCCTGCGTTCCGACCAGAACCTGGCCGGCATCAGCGACTCGACCTTGCGGGTGGCGGGACGATCGACCAGCGGCGCCTGGCGCAGCACGTGGCAGCCGATGTTCTGGGCCTCGATCGGCGGTGCTGTCGTCGGTGTTGCGATGTTGACCATGCAGGCCTGGCAGACTAGCTCTGGGCGAAGCAGTGGCAGCGCTCTGCTCAACGGGCCGCGCTTCGATGAGGAAGCCGTCCTGCAAATCGCCCAGCGAGAGCTGACCGCGAAGAACCACCAGGCCGCTCTAGGAGCCGCTGAGCTTGTCCTGCGCCGCTCACCCGAAAACCCGCGCGCCAAGCGCATCGCCGAGCAAGCCAGCGAAGTGATGAACACAAGCGCACTTTATGGCGGCTTCCTGCGCGCCGCCGATCGTCGCGAGGCCGACACCGCGGCTGCGCTGTATGCCGAGATCCCCAGCGAGTCGTCGTTCCGCGTCGGAGCCTGGGAGCCATTTCCCCAAGTGCGCAGCCAGTTCATGTCGCGTCACATGGCCTTGGCCAGTGCTGCGCAAGCCGCTGGCTCTTGCGGTGTCGCGGCACAGCAGGCCGAGCTGATCGGACGCGTCGCGGACAACGATCGCGACAGTGATCTGCAGCAGGCACGACAGCTAGCAGCCCGCTGCCAAAGCGAAGACGATGGCGGCGGCAGCGGGGCAAGCTCGCGCAGCGCCACAGCCAGCGAGAGCAGCAAAGAGAGCAAGCGCAGCCGAGAAAAAGAACGAGAAAAAGAGCGAGAAAAAGAGAGCGTCGGTCTGCGCGATCCATTCGACGCCAGCAAGGCCAGCAAGCCCGCCAAAGTGGCCAAAAAGACCGATGCTGGAACCGATGAGGCCTGGGCTTCCGGTGAAGACAAGCCGCGCAAGCCTAAGAAGAAAAAGAGTGGCGACCCCACGGCCGAGGCCTTGGGGATCTCGCCTGCCAAATCGGGCAGCAAGGCGAGCAGCAAGCCGACGATGCCAGGGGCGCTGCGCAACCCATTTGGCCCGTAAGCTCGCGCGATCACGCGCCTTTGTCAGACCGCCGCCGTAGCGTGCTTTTCATGCACGCGATCCTGTTCTGCCCCGCGACGTTTGAGCTGTTCCTTCCCGAGCATCCACGATCGCTGAAAGAGGCCGGCGATGCCGCGCTTGCTCCGGTTCTTTTGTCTCGGCTGCGCGCCCATGGCTGGCCCGCCCGTGCTCGCTTGCTGAGCCCCAAAGCGCCGCAGGCGGCGGGCTCAGTGCCTGGCACCTTGGTGCAGCTGATCGATGCGCTGCCGCTTCTTGCCCAGCCTCCCGATGCTCAGTTCGAGCTGACGTATTCGCCATCGCTGCGCGCGTGGCATCGCGCCGCGCGCTTGGCGCTTGAGCTGGTGCGACGCGGGCGCTTGACCTTCCGCTTGACTCCGCACGGCCGCTTGCGCCCCGCTGCGAGTGCTGTATCGCGCGATGGATCAGCGCCGCGACCGCACGCTGCGGCATGGTGGGAAGCGCGCTGGCACTTGTGCTCACCGGGAAGTGGCGCCGCTCCGCTGTTTGCGGATGAGCGCGCCGCCGCGCTGCGCATCATCGCCGAGCTTCCCGACACCATCGCCCTTGCCGAAGACGCGCGAGCCACCGCGGGCACGACGATCCTAAGCGGACCGCGGCTGCTGCAGCGCTTTCTTGACGCCTGCGCCGATCTGCTGGTGCGTGAAGCCAGCCGCCGCGGTGCCCTGGTTCGTTTGCGCGGCTGCTCAGCGTATGCCTGGGAACAGCGCTTGGTGCGGGCTCTTGGCGAAGATCGCGCCAGCTTCTTTTGGTCAAGCCCCGCCGCGGCAAGCAGCGACGCCGAAACCCAACGCAGCGACGACAGTCACGCCATCGCCAGCGAGGTGAATGCCTGGGCCGCCGAGCACGCGCGATCGCTGGTGCAGTCCTGCACGCTGTCGCTGCTGCCTTCTCCGGGTCGCTGGTCGCCAGCCGAGAGCTTGGCCGACGTGCAGCGCCGCATGATTCGACCGGCGACGCTGCTGGCTAGCACCCTGCTCGAAGGCCAGCCCGCCCCACGCACGCTGCTCGTGCGCCCAACCACCGCCGCGCCGGCCATCCAGCGGATCAGCAGCACCACCCCGCACGCTGGCCTGCGCCCATCGGCCCGCGTCGCCGCTTAGCATCCGCACAGCCCGACAATTCCCGGACGCTGCGACCGCCGCTATAGCGACTGCAAGAACTGGCGAAGAGCGGCGTCGAAGGCCTCGGGCTTTTCCAAGTGGGGCGAGTGCCCGCAGTCGGCCAACACCCGCTCTTCATACTGGCCGCCTTTGGCTCGGTACGCATCCAGCACGGCCCGCATCTGTCCCACCATCGGCTGCGGCGGGCAAACGGAAGCACCGGGCCAGCCTGGCACCGCGCCGATCTGCCCCAAAAACGACATGTCGAACAGCGACGTGTCCGAGACGATCTGGTCGTCGCTGCCGCGCAGCCACAGCACCTTGGGCTGCGGCTGCGTCTGGGCAAAGCTCGACACATTGCAGTACTTGGGCGAGATGGCGTTGTTGGTGCCCTGCATCCCCGGTGCAAAGCCGGGCCAGTTCTCGGACGTCGCGGCGCTGCCAGGATAGTGTCCATCGCCCAGCGTCATTTCGAACGTCGAATCAAGGGCGCGCTCTTCTTCTTCTTCGCTCAAGCGGAACGGTGGCTTGAAATAGAACGCGCGCATGATGTTGCGCGGCGTGGTTGGCACTTCCTCGCTGCGATCCTTGCGGCCCAGCCGCGCGAGAAAGTCGGGGTTGACCCCAGCCCCGCCGCTGCCCGCAAAGTCTGGGAAGCACGGCGTGCCCACCAGATCGCGTGTGCCACCAAAGCCATACGGCGACATCGGCGCTTCCAGCACCAGACCGGCCACAAGCTCGGGGTGATCGACGGCGTACTGCAGGACCACTGCGCCACCGACCGACCAGCCCAAAAGCACCAGCTTCGGCCCCTGGTGCAGACCCAGCGCCTCGATCAGGCTGTGCAGATCGTCGGCCCAGTCGCGCAGACCGCGCGTCGCATCGATCGGCAGCGCCTCGGTCTGGCCATAGCTGCGCAGGTCCGGTGCCAGGCCGCGAAAGCCCGCTGGTAAGTTCAGCAGTTCTCGACGGAAAAACGCCCCACTTGAGACATTGCCATGCACAAACAACACCGGGCGGTCGCTGGCCGTTCCGGGCCCCTCAAGCACGTGCATGGTCAGGCGCGAGGTCTTGACCTTGCGCGAAGTGATCGCATCGTCGGCAGGCATCACACGCTCCTTCCTAAGTTGCCTCAGGATACGGCAGCCTGCCCCGCGCCGCGGCCAAGAAAAGGGCGCGAGCCGCTGCGTCAGAAACCCCCAAGCATTGGGCTGCACGGCTTGGTTACCGAGGCTGCCCAGCGTCTGTGCCCATTTTTTCCGTCGCTGCCCAGCTTCGCCCCGCACGGCCCAGCGCTGCCCATCGGCCATTTGGGGCAGACGTGATCGCGACCGAAAATTCCCGTGGAAAATCGCGGCGCAAGACCGTGGCACCTCCCTTGCGTTGACCTCGCTGCGTCACCGCCGAGGGGGCGCAAATGTGGCAGCAGGCATCGCAGGCATCGCAGGCATCGCAGGCATCGCAGGCATCGCAGGCATCGCAG
>CAZKOY010000024.1:0-3471 GCA_964554495.1 uncultured Myxococcales bacterium | reverse complement strand
GGCATCGCAGGCATCGCAGGCATCGCAGGCATCGCAGGCATCGCAGGCATCGCAGGCATCGCAGCAAGACGAAGAGACGCTCTTTTCTTCGTCGGCAATAAGCCCAAGCACAACGACCAAGCAGGCTCCTTTTTCTGCCCCGCCGTCGTGTGAGTGGCCCACCGATGGGCTGCAGCCCGCGCAGTCGCTGGCCTGCTCTGACACCACGCGCAGCGATCCAGTCACGCAGGCGCAAGCTCGCTTGATGTCGCACTGGACCGATGACGTAGGTGCAGCGCCGCTGCCTCTGCTGCGACAGACCGGCACGCAGCCTGTAAGGACGTCGCCTCGCGCGGGCACACTAGCGCACTCGGCCGGATCGCAGGCCTCATCCGAGCCGACGTTGTGGCTGGGCGAAACGGCAGCACACGTGGCGCAACGAGCGCTCGCGCTGACCCATGCCGGCAGTCGCATGCTCCGTGCCGCCGAGCAGCACATCGATCAGGGCGTCGACTGGGCAGAAGCCGGCTTGCAGCACGGCGCCACATCCATCGCGGCGTGGGGTCATGGGATTCCCGTTGTGGGCGCGGCGGCTGAGGCCACTGCCGGACTCTTCGGTGAATCGGTGCAGCTTGCGGGAGGCGCGGTCAAAGGCGCAACCAGCCTGGCCACCGGCATCGGCAACATGGCTCTGCATCCATTCGATACAGCGCAGGGCCTGGCCACGCTGGCCGAGCACCTACCGGGTCCGCTGTCGATGGCTCCGCGGCTGATCCATGGTCTGTACGACGCAGCGAACGGCACGCGCAGCGTCACCGATGCTCTGGCCTATGGCCTGGATCCCTTCCACTTTTCGACTGGGGATGCGCAGTACTTCCGCCAGCTAGGTCACGCTCTCGCCGCCCCGTATGCCAAGTCGATCGCTGAAGGCAAGCCGGCTGAGGCTCTGGGTCGCGGCCTGTTCGATGTCGGAAGCCTGTTTATTGGCGGCGCCGAAGCCAAGGTCGCCCGCGACGCGGGACGGGCTGCCGGCCGGCTGGCTGTTCTTGAACGAAGCGCAGTCGCTCCCACCCAGGTTCTTTCGCACGGCGCCGACGCGATCGCACATGCCGCAGTGCCGGCAGCACTGCCGATCGAACAGCGGATGTACCAGGCGATTCAGCGTCTGTGGAACCGCCCTCTTGCGCCCGAGGTCCGCGCCGAGCTGAACGCACGCTGGCAGCGCATCGAAGAGTCCGCCGAAGCGCTGCGTCTTGAGCCCATGAATCCCGCCGACCCCGCGGTCGCAGCGGCCCAGGAACGCATCCAGGCGCTGCGCTTGCATGCCTCGGGCACGGCGCAAGGAAAGCACGGTGGCATCGTCGGTGGAACACACGATCAAAGCGTCAAGCTAGTACACGAAAACTGGCTGCGCGCTGATGGCTATGTGCGGTCCATGGTGGATGCCAAGCAGCCGCTGTCGCTGCAGAGCATTCAAGATCTCAACCGCCTGCTCGGAGCCGGGCTAGAACACAACAATGGCGTACCAGGACGGCTGCGCGCCCACGCTGAGCACGCGTACGCCGCCAAGGAACTAAACCGCGCCTATCTGCCGCCGTCTGAGATCCCCACGGCCATGGACGACTTTTTGCGCTGGCACCAGAGCGCGCAGGGTCACCTGCCCCCCATCGAGCATGCCGCGCAGGCCTATCAACGCCTGGTCAGCATTCACCCATTTGCCGACGCAAACGGTCGCACGTGTCGGCTGGTCATGGACTATGTGCTGCAGAGCCATGGACTGCCTCCCGCGACGCTGGTCGGATCCGAAGTGAACACAGCGGTCTTTGGGATTCGTGAGCTCTTTGGCACGGGCAACGTGTCCGCCGACCATGCCGTGCGCTCGGTAACCCAGGGCGTCGAACGAACGCTCGCCATCACGCAGGACGCGCGGTCCGCCGCTTTCCCGACGCAGGCCCATCCGGTCGCCTCGCCGCAGGTGCCGGCCCTGCGGCTTCACGAATCGATCCGTCGACAACGCAGTGAATCCGAGCAACACCCTGCCCTTTAGAATCGAGGACATCCCATGCCGAACCTAGACACGCGCACGTTGGAATATCTGCACGAGAGCAATGCCATCGAAAACATTACGAGCATCGACTATTCGCGCCCTGAAAACGCCGATCCGTCGCGTGGCCACGTCGGTGCGTTCCTGCATGCGCAGAGCCTGGCGAGCAAGCGGCTGCCGCTTGCGGTCGCGGATCTGTGTCGCTGGCAGGGCCTGATCTGTGAAGAAC
Source organism: uncultured Myxococcales bacterium (assembly GCA_964554495.1). Taxonomy (GTDB): domain Bacteria; phylum Myxococcota_A; class Polyangia; order Palsa-1104; family JAEUJZ01; genus JAEUJZ01. The sequence continues at coordinate 1,219 of CAZKOY010000024.1, read as the reverse complement.
AGCTGCGCTTCGGTGTGCCAATTCCGCAAAATGCCGTCGGAGCCCTGCGCAGCAAAGCCGTGCCGTACAACGTGCGCGTCGGCACGCACATCGCGCCGAGCTTTGCCGAAGTGCCTGGCTTGGTCGACGTCTTGATCCGCGATCTTGATGCCCGACTCGCTCCGCTGTCGCAGTATGAAGACGAGGCCGTCATTGCGACGACGCTGGGTGACTTTTTTCAGCGTTTTGAAGCAATCCACCCATTTGTCGACGGAAATGGCCGCACCGGGCGCCTGCTTGCGAGCTACATCGCCACGTTTTTGGGCGAACCGATCGTCATCTTCCGCGCCAGCGAGAGGCCGGCCTTTTACGCCGCGCACCGCAGCAAGCTAGCGATGCGCTGCTTCATGGCCGATAAGCTGCGCGAGTGCGTGCGCGGCCCAGATGGCGTGCTGTACCCGCGGGCCTGGCAAGACGGCGAGGGAGCCGACTGTTACATCGTCGGAACTGACAAGTGGATCATCGAGCGCCACACGCTGAACGCCAACAAGGAAGCCTGGCGCGCCGAAGAAGCCAAGAAGCGCTAGGGCAGAGCCAGCGTCGCCACACCACAGGGCGAGCGCACTGCGAACCGGCAGCCGACCGCGGAATCGCGCGACGCTCTGATCCTATTCGTCCTCGTCGCTGTCGCCCGTACCCTTGCAGGCTCGACACACCACCACGACCTGACCCTGTGTGTAACAGGTGCGGCAGTCTTTGTCGTCGATCCGACCGCTGCCTTGGCAGGCCTCACAGGTCACAAGCTCTTTGCCGGTACCGCCACACGTCGGACAGTCTTTTTTCATCGTCGCGATCCTTCCACGTCATTGGGCCGGCCGATGCCGCGGCCATCCGCCTCGCCGCGATGCCGCTAGCGTCGCAGCGGCGGCAAGACAGACCACTCAGGCCGGATCGGCTGCGTCGGCAACACCGGACCGATCCACGACACACCGCGCACTCCCGGCGAGGTCGCGCGCAGCATCGCCGGCATCAGCCCATGCACGCTGGTCAGCGGCGCCACAGGCGCTTGCATGCGCGCCAAGAAATCATCCAGCGTCTGCACTGAAAAGTGCCAGCGATCTTGCTCAGGCAGCACAAGCTCTCCCCTGGCCAAGGTCCGCAACACCACCGTCGCCGCATCATGCGGCAGCGCCGCCATGTTCCGCTGAAACTGCGCGCTGTAATGGAACCACTGCTCGAC
>CAZKOY010000023.1:0-47913 GCA_964554495.1 uncultured Myxococcales bacterium | reverse complement strand
GTCTCGGTCACCAAGCGCACCGCCTGGTCATATAGCTCATCAGACATGTCTTCTTCGGGCTCTTCGCCTTCTTCATCGGCGCGCGGCCGCAAGATGTCCATGTCATAGATCGGCTGGCCCTGCAGCTTGAGGTGCTCGACGATGCGATGCACTTCGGTATCGGTGATCAGCGCGCCGTGTACGCGGCGCAGCGCCTGCCCGCGATCCGTAAACAGCATGTCGCCCATGCCCAGCAGGTTTTCCGCACCTTGCGCATCCAAGATCGTGCGCGAGTCGACTCGGCTGGCCACTTGGAAGGCAATTCTCGACGGGAAGTTGGCCTTGATGAGGCCCGTGATGACATCGACCGATGGGCGCTGCGTGGCCAAGATCAAGTGAATGCCAGCCGCGCGAGCTTTCTGCGCGATGCGCGCGACCGAGGTCTCGACTTCCTTGCTCGCAACCATCATCAGGTCGGCAAATTCGTCGATCAGAACGACGATAAACGGCAGCTTCGCCGGCCTATCGGCCATGTCGTACTCGCTGTCGCCGAATAGCTCGCGCTGACCTTGCTCGACGGCTTCTAGCTGCTTTTCGATCTTCTTGTTGTAGCCATTGATGTCGCGCACGCCCTCTTTCGAGATCAGCTCATAGCGGCGCTCCATCTCATCGACGGCCCATTTCAGGGCCAGGTTGGCTTTCTTGGGCTCGGTGACGACCGGCAGAAGCAGGTGCGGGATGCCTTCATAGATCGAAAGCTCCAGCATCTTGGGGTCGATCATGATCATCTTCACTTCGTCGGGTGATGCATTGCACAGAAGCGAACAGACCATGCCGTTTACCGCCACCGACTTGCCCGATCCAGTGGTACCGGCGATCAGCAAGTGCGGCATGCGCGCCAGATCGACGCAGACCGGCGCGCCCGAGATGTCCTTGCCCAGCGCCATGGTCAGCTTGCTGCGCGCTTGCATGAAGCTGCCATCGGCCACGATCTCTTTTAGATACACCGTCTCGCGCGTGCGGTTGGGAACCTCGATGCCCACTGCCGCCTTGCCGGGAATCGGCGCGACGATGCGCACGCGCAGCGCTTCCAAGGCCATGGCCAAGTCCGAGGACAGCGCCGTGATCTTCGACAGCTTGGTTCCCGGCGCTGGCACGAATTCGTACATCGTGACGACGGGACCAGGGTGAATGGCGGTGACGCGCCCTTTGACTTGATAGTCGCCGAGCGTCCCTTCCAAGCGGTGCGCAAGCTCTAGCATCGCGCGTCGGTCGATCTCGCGCTGGGCAGGCTCTTCATAGTCCAATAGCTCAATGGGCGGAGGCGCAAACAGCCCCGTATGCAGCGGTTGATAGTTGCCATGGCGTCGCTTGCTGGGACGCCCCGATGCGACGGGCGCCGAGTGAGCGGGGCTAGCCAGCGCCGATACAGGCGCCACGGGTTCATGACTAGGCAGCACGATGGGAGGCTCCGCCTCTTCGCTGGTCGCCTCAGGTTCGTCCAGGCTGTGCGGCTGCGAAAATGCATCTTCGGCGGGGCCAAAGGGTGATCGCGACGCGGGCTTGGCGGCTCGCAGCGGCTCACTCAGCGCGCTGTCCTCGTCGGCCAAGACCTCGGCATGCTCAGGAGCAAACTGCGGAGGAGAAGTCATCGGCTCGGTCGCCGCGGTCTCAGGTGCTGCATGCGGTATCGCAGATGCCATCGCAGCCGGCGCATTCGCGGTGTGCGTGCCGGGGACTGGACTGGCTTGAGCGCTGACTTGAACGCCGGCTGCAGCGGGGCTGGCCTGCGCCTTGCGCTCGACGATAATCGGCCCGCCTGCTTCTTGTGACGCTCGCTCGGGCTCGGCTTCTTTGCCGCGCGGCGCTCGCGATGCTGGTTCGGGCGAAGTCGCGCGGCGCGCGATGAGCGGTGCCCCGGACGGGCTTGCATCCCGATCGTCGCCATAGTCACGCAGTGGCTGGGGTATACCGGCCACAGCAGCCGGAGCAGACGCAGGCTGCAGTGCCTCTATGTCGCCTCGCCCCACTGGCTGCGCTGGGCTGGATCGCAGGCGAGACCGCCACGCCGACACGCGCGCTGTGACACCAGACCAAAGGGGCTGTGCGATCCGCTGCAGCCGCGCCATCAAGAGCTGTCCCCAGCGCGCAAAACGGGCCGACGCGCCGCCCAGCGTAAGCGGTGTCGTGGCCAAGAGCGAAAGCAAGAGCAAGCAGGCCGCGACCAAGACCGTGCCGACGACACCCAGCAGCGCAACGCCTAGCTCGGCCGCGTATTCACCCAGCGCGCCACCGGGCGTGATGCCTTGCACACGCAGGCCATCGCCGCCGACGTGCAGTAGGACGCTCAACGATACGAATAGCCCCAGGCCCCCGATGACGGACAGCGGTGCGACGCGAACCGGCTTGCTGCGCAGTCGCTGTACGGCCAGATAGATCGTGCCCAGCCCCATGCAAAGGACGCTGATGCCGATGCCGCGATACAGGCTCAGGGCTAGCCACTGTCCGACGGGACCCATCAGCTCTCCGCTGCCAAAGAGCAGAGAGAGCGCGCTGAGCAGGATGAACAGGCCGCAGGAAAGTAGCAGGATGCCGACGGCTTCGCGCTGTCGGGTCGATGCTGGGCTTGCCGGCAGAGCATCGGGTCGCGGCGGATTGATGGGACGACGACTGGCGGCACGCGCCGCACGCGGAGCCGGAGGCGCGGCCAAGGAAGGAGCCGGGGCTGCAGCCACAGCCGACGGAGGCAGCAAAGCAGGAGCAGGCGCCGCCGCAGAGGGTATGGCAGTGCCCGAGGGCGCAGAGGAGCTGTTCATGTTCAAGCCTATCGCTACGGCTTGAACCTACTGCGGCGGGATCGAGAGTCAAGTTCTGCCGCGAGGGCGGGCGAAGCAGCACAGCCGTCGAGCGCCGTGCATGCTCGCTTGGCTGGCCCGCCTCGCTGGCTCGCCTGATGCAGCCTCGACGAGACAGGCCGCGCAGCTAGTCGCGTTCGAGGTAGGTATAGCCGGTCAGCCCCTGCTCATACATACCGAGGAGCTTGCGCGTCTCTTCGATGGTCATGCGCCGGCAGCGCAGAGCCGCCTCGGCCGCGCGGCGCATGCGGGCTTGCAGATCTTCGGCGCTGTGCCCGACGTATTTCAGGACGTCGATGACCGTGTCCCCGCGTACGACGTGCTCGATGTGATAGCCGCCGCCCGGCGCCGACAGCACGTGAACGGTGTTGGTATCGCCGAACAGGTTGTGCAGATCGCCCAGGATTTCCTGATACGCGCCGACGAGAAAGATGCCGATGAAGTAATCACCATCGCCAAGCGAGTGCAGCTCAAGCACATGTTTTACATCGCGGGGATCGATGAACTGATCGATCTTGCCGTCGCTATCGCAGGTGATGTCGGCGAGCACAGCGGCGCGCGTCGGTTCTTCGTTCAGGTTGTGGATCGGCATGATCGGGAAGAGCTGATCCACGGCCCAGCTATCCGGCACCGACTGAAACATCGAGAAGTTGCAGAAGTACGTGTCGCTGAGGGCGCGGGCTAGGCCTTCCAGATCCTCGGGAATCTGCGGTAGCTCGCGGGCTAGCTTGAGGATCTTCTGGCACAGCGCCCAAAAGATATCCTCGGCAATCACGCGATCGTCGAGAGACAAGTGACCGAGGGTAAACAGCGTGAGGCACTCGTCCTTGTACTCGATGGCGTCGTGATAGGCCTCAAGCAGGTTCTTGCGCGAGACATCGCGGTACGCGTCCCACAGTCGACGCACGACGGGAGCCACGCCATCGGGCAGCGCATCGGGGACCTTGCCGACATCGAACTCAGCAACGCCGAGCACATCGACGATGAGCACCGCATGATGCGCCGAGATGGCGCGGCCCGATTCGCTGACGATGATCGGATGCGCGATCTGCGACTCGTCGCACAGCTCCATCATTCCGTACACGACGTCGTTGGCATACTCCTGCAAGCTGTAGTTCATCGAGCTTGAGAAGTTCGTCTGCGAGCCGTCGTAGTCAACGCCCAGACCGCCGCCGACATCGAGATAGCGCAGCGGCGCCCCGGCTTTGCACAGCTCGACAAAGAAGCGCCCGGCTTCGCGAATGGCGTTCTTGATCGATCGAATGGACGAGATCTGACTGCCGAGGTGGAAGTGCAGAAGTTCGAACGAATCGAGCAGATCGTTTTCGCGCAGAAAGCGCATGGCTTCGAGCATCTCGCGCGAAGACAGACCGAACTTGCTGCGGTCACCGCCCGACGATTCCCAGCGACCCGAGCCGCGCGTCGACAGCTTGGCGCGAATGCCGATGTGCGGACGAATGCCATGCTTCTTGGATAGCGCCGCGATCAGCGGTAGCTCGCTGTACTTTTCGACGACCAGGATGATGTTTCGGCCCAGCTTGCTGCCGAGCAGCGCTGTCTCGACGTACTCGGCATCTTTGTAGCCGTTGCAGATGATCAGCGCCTCTTCGTCTTCCAGCATGGCGAGCACCGCCAGAAGCTCCGGCTTGCTGCCCGCTTCAAGGCCATAGTGATAGGGCCGGCCGTAATGGACGATCTGCTCGACGACGTAGCGGTCTTGATTGACCTTGATGGGATAGACGCCGCGATAGACGCCGCGATAGCCATATTCGGTGATCGCGGTGCGGAAGGCTTCGTTGAGGTCCACGATGCGGCTCTTGAGGATCTCGGGAAAGCGGATCAAAAGCGGCAGCCCAATGCCGCGCTCGCGCACTTCGTCGACGAGCTCTTTCAGATCGATTCCTGCTGGGCTGTCGCTGGTTGGCCCGGTGCCACCTGCGGGCACGCCGTTGGCCGGAAAGGCCACCAAGTGTCCACTTTCGTTGATCTCGAAATAGCGCCCGCCCCACTGGCGCAGGCTGTAAATCTCTCGTGAATCGGCGATCGACCAACGTCGTGGAATGGTCCCCGTTGAGTGCATCGTTTGGCACCTCCCTTGGCTATGTGGTTGAAAAAGCGCCCGCATGGTCCATGTACAGGCCTGAAGCGGCAACGAAAAAACACCGCAGCGCATCACAAGCGCCAAGCGCAGCGCTCAAGGGCCGCAAACGCTGCGTTCTTTGGTGCGAAACCGCGCGCGAAAAATCAGGGCGCCTGCGTCGTAGTCCATGTGGTTTCGCGCCTGTACGCGGGACACAAAAACGCACTGGCCAATACAATACAGATTCGATACCCTCCCCCCGATGCTTAAGCCAATTGGAAAACAACGAGTCGCAGAGGAAATTGTTCAACAGCTCCGCAGCCTGATTCTGCGGGGCCACTATGCAACCGGCGAGAAGCTCCCTCCTGAACGCAAGCTCGCCGAGGATCTGGGTGTCAACCGCGCATCGCTACGTGAAGCGATCAAAGCGCTGGAACAGATGGGCCTGGTCAAGACGCGACAGGGCGATGGCACGCGCGTCCTTGACTTCATGCAGACTGCCGGTGTCGAGCTGGTGTCGCACCTGGTGGCCGGTGGTACCGACGGAACCACGAGCATTGATGTCCTGGAAGACGTGCTGGAATTCCGGCGCATCTTTGCCCGCGATATCGCGCAGCTTGCGGCCGATCGCGCGACGGCAGAGCAGCTTGCCAAGCTCGAAGATCTGGCCAAGCGGGCCGAGGCCGACCAGTCTCCCGACGAGCTACTTAAGCTCGACTATGAGTTCTATCTGGAGCTGACGCGGGCGGCACACAACCGGGTGTTCACACTGCTCATCAACACGATCCGCGCCGCCGTGCAGTCGCATGCAGCGTTCTTTGCGCAGGTCTCTCCGCCTGCGGGGGTGATTCGCAAGCATCACCGCGACGTCATCGCAGCCCTGCGCGCTCGCAAGCCCGACGAGGCCGCGCGCGTGGTCAATGAGTACCTGCTCAAAGCGCAAGAGATGGTGACGGCCCTGTTCCCCGGCCGCACCAAGAGCAGCTAGGCCGGCCCAAGCGGCCTTGGTTTTTCGTGTCCCTTACCCCGTCAAGACCCACCACCATGTTGAGCCGTCTGCCTTCTCTGCAAGCTGGAGCGTGGTTCACCGCTGCGCTCGCTGTGGGAGTGCTGCTGGGCGGCATCACGTGCAGCAGCACAACCATTCCGCCTGGCTCGAACGACACGCGCATCGGCTTGCGCGGTCAGTGCGTGTATCCGCGGGCCTGCTACGTCGTCGCAAAGAGCGGCCCTCTTGCCGGACAGTGCGATGACTGCCGAAGCAACGCCGAGAGCTGCCGGCTGGTCTTTGTGCCCGGCGCGACGGGAGCACCGGCCCTTGGCGACATGGGCGGAAGCTTTCTGCCTGCGCAAAGTGACCTGGGCAGTGCAGATGGTGGCGCGACGACATCGGGTCCCATGCCCACCGATCCGACAGGGGTCTGCAGCTTGTATGTTCCGACGCGTCCCGATGTCGAAGCGGTCTGTGGCACGTCCCAGAGCGTCTGCGTTGCCCGTGGCCCCCGCTGCACCGGAGGAAGCTGCGTACCCGCCGGGACTCGCTGCGGCGGCAGCGTCGCCGTCTTGCCGCAGCGCAAGCCTGGCTCTGCCGACGCCGACCTGTACTGCCCATTCACCGACGATATCTGCTGCCCTGCAGTGCTCAGCGACGGTGGCGTAAGCGACGCGAGCCGGACCGATTCTGGAATGAGCGATGCCGGCCGAAGCGATGCGGCAGCGCTCTCTGCCTGGTAGCCCGTTCTCATCACGGTGCGACGTCTATGGCGCCTATCGACGCGGTCTCGCTTTCAGTGAACGTCGACGCCGACGCTTCGTCGCATGTCCTTGCGGCCACGCACGCTCGACTGCGCGATGGAGCCTCTGCGCTTGGACTTTCGCTCGATGCGCAGACCTTGGCGCGCCTGGATACCTATTTGGCCGTGCTGCAGACGTGGGGGCGAAAGATCAACCTGACGGCGATTCCGCTGGATGAGCCGCTGCGCATCGCCGAGCAGCACTTCCTGGACAGCCTCGCTTGCGCCGCGCAGCTTCCCCCTGCATCGGCGCTGCCATTCCCGACGCTGGTGGATGTCGGAAGCGGCGCAGGATTTCCCGGTGTTTTGTGTGCCCTTCTGCGGCCCGATCTGCGCGTGATGCTCGTCGAGCGCGTGGGAAAGAAGGCCGCCTTTCTTCTGACCCTGCGGCGCGAGCTTGGTCTGAACTACACCGTCGAGTCCTGCGAAGCCGAGAGCCTGATCCCCAGCGAGGCGGGGCATGGCTTCGGCGTAGCGGTCTCGCGCGCGGCATTGCCGCCTCCCTTTTGGCTGGCCCTGGGACGACGCTTGGTGGCGCCTAGCGGGTATGTGCTTGCGATGATGAACGAGCGCGAAGCAGTGCCCCAGGCATCAGACTGCGTGTGTCTAGCCGAGAGAATGTACGCGCTGGCGGGCGGACAACGACGCATCATTACCTGGCAGCGTCAAGTCGCGCGATAATGAGGCCATCGCGTCCATTCTGCAGACTGAGATCCTCCGCAACACGTACTTCGTGTTGACGCAAGAGAGCCTGCTTCTAGGCAGCTCCTTGATTCGCGTGGTGCGGACGGCTGCGCCCTTTCTGGACCTAAGCGACGCTCGCTTTCAGTACAGCTATGTCATCGCGCGCCTCGACCGCCATGGACGCGACGGGCGATTCTTGCTGGTGGACTTGCGCAGCGCGCCAGGGCGCAACGACCCTGGCTTTGAACAGCTGATGCAAGAGCTTCGCCCCAAGGTGTTTCGTGGCTTTCTGCGTGTGGGCCTGTTGACGTCGACAGCCAGCGGCACGCTGCAGGTCATGCGTCACACCCGCCAGGACGGCGTCGATGCGCTGATTTCAAGCAAGGAAGCCGACTTGCTAGCCTTCTTTCGGATTGCTGGGTCCCGCAAGTAACGCGCCGCCGCGACGAAGCCAAGGCCCAAGGACATACGTGGTAAGCTGTCCTGCGGCGCGAAAGCGCAGCCCGTGTTCGCCCGCGTCCATCAGGAGAAGCTGATGCACCGTCGTCCACCTGCCCCTGAGCCCGAGGTCCCTGCAGAGCTGAGCATTCCCCATGTTCCGCCGCTTGAGATCGCTGACTATCGTGCGCTGCAGCAAGGCCAGCTCATCGAGTTGAAGGATGGCCAGCAAGGGGTGGTGCTGTCCGTCGACTCCCAGGCCGATGCAGAGGCCTGCGCACTGCGCTATGTGCGCGTCGTGTGGCCGCGCGATGGCGCGCTTCCCTTGGGTCAGACCTGCGAGCTGTCGGCGACGGCTGCGGCCTATAACGGCACGTACTTGCTGCACGGTGTCTGGTTCGGCGCAAGCGGCAAGCTGGCACCCGAGCGCGTGGTGATTGAAGCGATCCACCGCGGCTTGATCACCGCGCGCAACTGCGGTGTGACCTGGCCGCTGCCGGCGACCTGGCAGCTCAGCGCGCAGGCGGCCGAGCAGATCGAGAGCTACCTGTTCGAGGTCGCTCGCTCGACGGGCTGCGCCTTCCCCTTTCACGACATCACCAAAGCGCTGTGCCAGATGCACCTGCGTCTTTCGCCTGCGCATGCCGCGCAGCTTGACATCGTGACCGGCGAATCGCCACACCGCGCCCCGAAGAGCGACGACGAAATGCTCGGCGTCTGGGCGCGAACCCTGCAGCAAAAGATCATGCTGTCGGACTTCAGCGTGCCGGGCCTGAACCCTTCGCGCTGACCTAAGACAGTCGCGTCGCGTGCATTTCTGTTCCGTGCAGCGACGGCGCAGCGAGCTTAGTTTTCGGCAACCAAGCGCAGCGGGGGATAACGCACCGTCGGATCGCGGTCGGCCGGGCGCACGGGGGGAATGGCAGCGGTCTTTCGCGTCAAAGCGAGCGCTGCAAGCGGCAGGGCATCCGAGCCGAGCTTGCGTGGCTGCGTGGCTGCCTGAAGCGACACCGCGCCTGTTCCGTTCCGCTGGCTGGTCACGCCACCAACCCAGCTAAACGGCATGGCAAAAGCCAATAGCGCCACCGTCGCCACCGCCATCGTGCGCAGAAGCCAGCTATCGCGACCCGGCCGAGCGCGTTCCATCACCGCAGCAAACAGATCGTGTCCCGCGGTCAGCCGATCGATCCCAGGATCCTCTTCGTCGACTTGGATGGGCGTAGCGATGCGGAAGATGCGCGGCCACTTTCCTTGCAGCGCGCGGCCAAAGTCTTCGACCGAAGAAAAGCGCTCGCTGGGTTTGACCGACAGCGCTCGCTCGATGGCTGCGCTGATATACGGTGGCAGATCGGGACGGTGCAGGCTAAGGGGTGTGAACCGTCCCTCGCGAATCTGCAAAGCCAGCCGCACGGGATCTGACTCAGCAAACGGTCGCACGCCAGCAAAAAGCTCGTACATGATCACAGCCAGAGACCACTGATCGACGCGGGCATCGGCCACCGCGGCCGGTCCCAGAAGTTCGGGTGCGCGATATTCCATGTCCAGACCCAGCGGCGCGCTGATGCTGGCCGCCCGCGTCGACTGCGCTTCGCCGGCTAGGCCGAAATCGACGATCTTGATCGTCGCGTTCAGGACATCGGTCGTCCGCTCTTTTGCGTCGCGGGTGTTTGGAACCACAAGGATGTTCTGCGGCTTGAGATCGCGATGCAGCACGCCGAGCGCGTGCGCGCAGGCCACACCACGGACAAGCTGCTGCAGCACGTGGCTCGCCTGCGCCAACGACAGACGACCTTGCTGCCCAAGGATCGTCTGCAGCGTCGGGCCATCCAGAAGCTCCATGACCAGGAACGGGGTGCCATCGCTGTCTTCGTCGATCGCATACACAAGCGGCAGGTTCTGATGGCACAGGCGCGAGGCCAGCGCGCCTTCCCGTGCCAAGCGATTTCGCTGGTTGTCATCGCGAGCGGATTCGGCATGCAGGATCTTCAGCGCGCAGGGTCGATCGCTGCGCAGGTCATAGGCGCGAAAGACCGTGGCCACCTTGCCCTTGCCGATCACTTCGTCGAGCCGATAGCGGTTCTTGATCACTCGTCCAGGAAAGCAACGCGGAGCCGACATCTGATTCCTCCTCGGGTTGCACCCTGGAATTGCAAGGATGCGGCCAGCCTGTGTTGCATGGAATTTCGCAGACTTGTCGGCGGGCGACTGTCTGCGCTTAGCTGCGCCTTGGCTGCGCGCCCATGGGCATGGCTGGGCACGGTCGCAAAGGCCGCGCCCGGAAGGCCGATTCGCTCGACTCGCTGCCTTTTCTTTTGCCGGTGCGCTGTGCTCTTATCCGCGAGTCCATGTCGATGCGCGAACCATACAAACCGCTCGTGATGCTTGCCGTGCTGGCTCTCGCGCTGGGTCTGTGGCTGGGATCGCGGCGCGTACGACATGCCGGCCCACCTGCCCCGCCGACGCCCGAGTCAAGCGGCGCAGCGCTTCGTGAAAACGGCGAATCCAGCGCCAGCTCAGCCCACGATCTGTCACCGGCAGCAACGGCCCCGCAAGAGCAGCTACCGCAGCCGCCGTGCTGGGCCGATGTCTTTCAGCTCGATGAAACAGCCAGCCTGGAATCGCTGCGTCAAGCGCTGCAGGCTGCGCTGGCCGCAAACGATCCGCTGTTCTTGCAGTACCTTGAAGAGCGTCTCAGCGAAGTCATTGGCGGCGACGGCTCGCGCGCCCTGACCGTTGTGGCTTGGGCAGAAGCGGCCGGGCCGCCACTTTCCACGCATCTTTTGAGCGCGCTCAAGCAGGCCAAGGCCGTGCAAGAGCCGCAGGTAGCAGACAAGCTCGTCGCGCTGGGCAGCGATGCCAGCCTGCCGCTGGATGCCCGACGCGCCGCGCTGGATGCGCTAGAGACGCAGCACAGCCTGCCCGCAGACCGCCTGCAGCGTCTAAAGAGCATCGCCATGGACCAGGCCAGCGACGAGGCAGCGTGGGTGGCCACGCGCACCATGGGCCGCGTCATGACCGAAGAGTTCAAGCGCAGCGGATCGTCTGGCGCATATCTGCAAGAGCTGATCGACATCGGCCAGCACTCTTCCGAAGCCGCGGTGCGCTCACTGGCGCTGGAAATGGCTTCGTATGCTGATATCCCCGTCGAGCGAGCGTCATTTACCAGCCTGTCCAAAATCCTGACCTCGGATCCCGATCGACAGGTGCGCGAGATGGCGGCGTTCCGTCTGGGGCTGTCGCGCGATCCCAAGTCTGCTCAGTCGGCGCTGGCCGCTGCTTTTTCCGGCGAAAGCGATCTGTGCGTGCGCTGGGCCATCTTTCGTTTTGCCGTGCGGGCCAGCGGCGCCAAGGCCTTGCCACTCCTTGACAAGCTGTCGCGCATCGAGCCGCGCCTGCGTCCTGACTACGACGACTTCGTCGCCATTTATGCTCGCGGCGTCGTTGACTTTGCTCGGGTCTGGCAAGAAAAGCCCGAGCGCATTCAGTGCGGAGAGGACAGCGAGTGATGGGTCACAAGCATCGATCACTGTCGCGGCTCCTGGTCGTTTCCATGATCTTTGCCGGCACGCTGATAGCGCTGAATGCGGCGTTCGCCGATCCCGCGGCTAGTCGGACGAACGCAGCGGGATCCGCGACCACATCGGCTCCGACTGCAGAGGGGCGCGTGCAGCCAGCGACGTGCTCGCTGGGCAATCAGCTTCAGTCTCTGCGCTTGGCACTGCGTCGTGGATCCCCCGCGCTGCAGCGCTATCTGCGACGTCAGTTGCGCGAGCTAGCCCCCGCCGTGCCCGAGTCCGAGCTGCGCGCTGCGTTTGAGCGCGAACACGATCCCGCCATGATCGAAGAGCTGAGCGCTGCGCTGGCCGCTCGCATGGCGCGTCTGTCGCAGCCACAGGCTCTGCGAGCGCCGCTTGTGCGGGCGCAGTCGGATCGCGATCCAGAGGCTCGGGCCGCCGCGCTGCGTGGGCTGCGTGGCACGGCCAGCGTTGAAGCCATGGCGAGCCTGGGCGTTGACTATCAAGAGCTCGCGCGCGATGAAGCGAACGTCGTCCGGCGAGCCATCGTAGGCAACCTGCTTGCCGAGAGCGCCGAGGTCTTTCATGGACACGATCGCGCGGTGTCAGAAAAAGCGATTGCCGTCGCGCTGGCTCTGCGCAGCGGCAAGGCGGCGGACCCGGCGCAAGCCGCGCAGCTCTTGTCGAAGATCTCGACGGAATCGATCGGACATGCGGCCACACACGAGCTGCTGGCCATCCTGTCCGCCCCCCTGTCAGAAAATCCTACCGAGCTGCGCGCCGCCGTCGTCACCGCGCTCGGCGGTGTGCCAGCGAGTGAAGGGGCTGCGGTGCGCGAGGCGCTGCTTGCATACTACCGCCACGATAAAGATCGCGACGTGCGTCGCGCCGTGCTTGAAGCGATCTGTCACCTGTCCATGGCCGCAGCCATTCCGATCTTGGACAGCCTGCGCTCGGTCGATAGCAGCCTAGGCCCCGAGATCAACGCCTGGCAGCGTGCGCTGGCCAGCGGTCTGCAAGAGTGGGCGCTGGTGCTGCGGGAAAAGCAGCACATCCTGCCCAGCCCATCTGCGCTGCACAGCGAGTAGTCCAATGCCCATCCCTCGTCGGTGCCGAGGCGCCATCCTGCGTCGCCGCTGCAGCCGACCTGACACAAAGGAGGAACCACCATGGTGTACCGCAGCAGCTTATCGATCGTGGCCGTCGCGGCTTTGGCGACGACCCTAGCCGGCGGCCTGCAAGCCAGTCAGGCTGCGACTGCCAACGGGCCCATCTGCGACACCGCAGCCAAGGTCAACTCGACGACGTATTACTCGTGCAGCGGCGGCTCGCACACCGCGCTCGATATTGCCAACGGCACGTGCAGCGTCTGGAATCACCGCGGCATGCTCGTCGGCAGCTATCGCTATGTGCTGTACGGCGGGTGTGCCAATAGCTGCGGTGCCTGCTCGGCGGGCGCTGGCTGCTGCAACGGCGGCGCCGGCAACTACTACGTCGTATCGGGCGGCAGTGGCTGGGACTTCCGCCAGCTTCACTTCAACACCAACGGCGACTCGGGCACCAAGACCTGCGATCGTTGCGCCTTGGGCTTGGTTGGCTCGACGGGAAACTCGACGGGCGCGCACTCGCACTCGGACAACCGGCAGTACGGCACGCGCAAGAGCGCCTGGTACACCGCCGTCGGTACCACCTGCGGATCGAGCGGATACTGCAACAACCGCGTCGGTACGCCGACGCTGTAGCGCCGACTTCGACAGCCCCTGTTGGCTGCGCTGCCACGCTTCGCGGCAGCCCGTGCGAAGCGTGGCTAGCGGCGCAGAATTTGGCAGGGCTCTAGCGCGGTGCCGTCGATGCGCTTGGGGCAGACGCGCAGCGCATCCGGCAGCACTTCGACCGAGACATAGTTGTGCTCGTTGTAGAACGAAAGTGGCGGATGCTTGCAGCGACGCTTGCCCGGCACGCCGCACTTCAACGGGCGAAGCTCAGCCCCGCCGCCGCCGGTCACGATGTAGTTGAGCGCTCCGCGCCGGCCGCGCTCAAAGTCGTGATCGTGGCCGGAAAATACGATATTTACGCGATATTTTTCAAAGATCGGTACGTAATCACGAATCAAGGAGCCGTTGTCGCCGTGCCAGCCCATGGAGTACGGCCCGTCGTGCATCCAGACGATGATGGCGCGCGGTCGACGCAGCGTGGCGCGCGACAGGTCGGCTTCCAGCCAGCGCTGCTGATCGACGCTGCGCGCTTGGTTGCTGTCGAGCGCGACGAAGTGAACGCCTGACTGATCGAAGCTGTAGTAGCCGCGGGGCAGCGCTGCTTCATCGAGGGCGGGACTCTTTTCGCGAAGCTGCGCCAGCATGGCCGGAGCAGGGCTTGTCCCCGTCGAAACCGGCGGCTGCGGCACGAACAGTCGATCCCATAGCTGAAACAGACGCTGGGCTCCTTGCCGACGCAGCGCGTATTCGTGATTGCCGGCGGCCAGAAACACCGGAATGCGCTCAAGCAGCGGGGCCGCCACGGCAAAGAAGCGATCCCAGTCACTGTCTTCGGTGCCGCGCTCGACGACATCACCGGTACAAAGGACCAGATCGGGATCCTCGGCCAGAAGCGACTGCACCACCTGCGCATGCACGCTGTGTCCACTGCGCGAGTCGCCATAGACGACAAAGCGCAGCGGTCGCCCCGAGGACGGCGGCGTATGCAGCGCGACCAAGGGCAGCTCACTGCGCTGTCCCGTCGGCGACAGGATGGCAACTTGATAGTGATAAGTCGTCCCCGGCCGCAGCCCAGTCAGCCGCACGCGATGGCTGGTCAAAGGCGGACCACGCGGATCGTCGGCAAGCTGACGATCGCGCGAGCTTGCCGCATCGCCTTTGCCATAGCGCAGCGACAGATAGGTCGGCGTGTTGGTCTCTAGCGCAAGGTCCAAAACGCCCGCGAGCAGCCGCTCGATATACGGCCCACGAACCACGCGCGGTCCGTCGCTGGCAGACAGCTCTAGCTCGACACGCGGGCAGCGCTCGACGGCTCGGGGGTGAACTTCGACGGCCAAGACATTTCCTTCGGGCAGCAGCAAGCCTGGCGAAAGCGGGATGTGGTGGCTCTCGGGCTCGACGGGCCCGCGCTCTAGCGCCAAGGAAAAGCCGTCGGGTGCAGGGGTGGGCAAGCGACGTCGCACGACCTCGACACCGTTTAGATACGCCACGATGCCGTCGGAATAGCGAGCGCGCAGTGTCAGAAGCGACAGGCCGCGCACGTCCACGGCGACCGCGAAGCGACGACGCAGATACAGCGTGCCGGCGCAGGCTGGTGGCGCGACAGGGCCAGTGCCACCATCGACGCTGCCGGTGCTGCTCGGTCCGCCGAGGCTGGCCGGCTTTCCTCGTCCATTTTCACTGCCGGCATCAACCCCAGGGACTGCGCTTGCGCGTCGGCTGCTGCCGCCATCACCTGTCGAGTCATCGGCGAAAATCAGCCCACCATCCGCTCCTTCCGATGCGGGGCTGGATGCGGGGCGTGTGACGGTGGCGCCGCTGCCGTTTCCGGGGGCGGGGCTGCTGCTCGATGCGCCGGGACTGAGCCAGAGCGCACCGGGCGCAGCGGGTGCCGAGCTAGGGTTCTGCGTCGGTGCAGTGGGCCAGCCGCTGTCATCGTATTCCGGTCGCACCCAGTCGGACGGCGGCAAAGGGGGCACGATCCCCGTCGATGATCCGCTTGCGACCGCGGTTCCAGCATCTGTCGGCGCACTGACGGGCCACGGGGGTGGAATGCGCAGCAGCCTGGCCCCTTCGCCTGCGCCGACTGTGCGAGGCATAAGGACGTGCTCGGAAGCCCAGGCCGGACCGAGCAGCGCGCCCGCGCCACACCACAGCGAAAGCGCCAGCAGCAGCGGGCGGAAGACGGACGAGCATTGCCCACGGCCTGCGCCCCACGTACGACAGCCAGCGCCGCGTCGCCAGCTCTGCACCACGTGATCTCGCACGCTGCTAGTCCTCGCAGCTTCGATACAACATCGCGTAGGCAGAGGTCGGCATCGTCGTCACACCCGGTTCTCGCGGCCATTATGAAGCATCGTCGCAGTCACGTCGTCATTATTTCCGGCGCTGGCCTCTGCATGGGCCGCTGCACAACCAAGAACCGTGGCACCCAAACGATCGATCTCTGCCAGCGGCTTGCACTGGCTGCACTCAACGCGGCCGGGCGCTGCGCCAAGGAACCATTGAAGCGCTGCGGGACCTGTTCAGCTCAGGACCGTCTGAAGTAGGATGATGCGAGGAGAACGTGAGCCTATGGTGACAACTCGATCCATCTGCATGCCTTGGATGTTGGCTGTGGTCTTTGCCCTGCCGCTTTGGACCCCATCGGCGCGAGCCACTGAGCCCGCTCCTGTGCCGGCTCCGGCTGCGACCAAGCCCGCTCCTGCACCGGCTACCGCCACGGCAGCCGCTGCCAAACCCCCAGGAAGCCCAGCGGGCGGGGGCGCCTGGAAAGATCTGCAAGTCCTGCCGAAGAACATCAGCAAGGACGAGCTGAAAAAGATCATGAAGTCGATGAGCAAGGACCTGGGCGTCGACTGTTCCTTCTGCCATGACGAGCCCAACATGGAAAAGGACACGAACAAGAAAAAGCTGGCGCGCGAGATGATGCAGATGACCAGCGAGATCAGCCGAAGGTACCCTTCGACGATGAAGAAGGTCACGTGCTGGACCTGTCACCGCGGCAAGGAAGAGCCCGACAAGCGCCAGTAGTCCGTGGCCGGCTCGCCGAGCCAAAGTGATATCATGCGGCCATGTCGTCTGGGCCGAGCGCCGGTCTGCCAATCGCGCCGACGCTGTGCGGGCTGAACCTGTGGCTTGTTGGCTTGGTCGTGCCGCTTTCCTTGGCGCTGGCCGCGGGGCAGCCTCTTTCGGGAGCCTGGGTGCCGCTCGTCATGACGCCGCTGTCTCCCGTCGCGCTGGGCCTTGGTCTGTGGCTGCGCTCGCATCGCCTGGGCCAGGCCCTGCTGCTTCTGGCCGTGCCGCTCTTTGCGCTGGCCCCCTCGGGTGATGTCGCGCTATCGAGCCCGCGCTTTTGGCCCCGCCCCGCCGTACTGATCGAGCTTGCGCTGTTGCTCGCGTATCTCGCGCTTACGTGCAAGCTCCTCGCTCGACACACGTCACCGCTTGCGCCTGCGGTCATCACGGCAGAGCCTCCACGCGCCTGGCAGCACGAGCCAGTGGCGCAGCTAAATCAACTTCCCCCACCCTCGCCACGCCTGCGCCGCCGCCTGCAGATGGGCTGGCTCTTGTGCCTGTATGCCGTCGCGGTACCAGTGGTCTTGGTCTATGCACTCGACTTCTATACACCGCACCTGCGCGTGCTTCAGAAGAGCTTTCCAAATCCCCTGCGGCAGAGCGCGATCCAGGCCACAGCGACGGCAATGATCGCGCTTCTGTCCTGCGTTACGTTTTATTTTTGCGCGGCCGCCCCACAGCTCTCGCAGCTAACCCAGCATCGAGAGCTGCGCGACGAACTGCGCGCCATTCGCAGCCGTGCCCGTCGCGGTCGCCCCAGCCTGCGCCTGTGGTTGGCCATGGGCCTGGCGATTGTTGGCATGGGGGCGCTGCTGCTGTTTACGCTGCGAGGCCACGGGAGCCCCTAACGTGTTGCGCAAGCTTCCCTTCTTTCAGACCCTCAGCGTGCTGATGTTCATCGCCTGCTTGGTGTTCTTTTGGCAGTGCGTCGTCCATCTGGTTCGTCGCGACTACGTCGCTGCCAGCATGCTGATGCTGATCGGCATCTCGACGCTGTGGGTGGGTGGCGAGCTCGCCAAGCTGGCCCTAGCCGAGCGCGAGAGCTAGGTCAGATATGCTCGCTGGACTGCTGGTCTTTTCCAGCCTGCTTGCCGCCAGCGATCCCTCGCTGGGCCGCGACTTTCACCTGGGCCACAGCGGCTGGAATGGGCTTTCGCGCATGGCCGAAGTGGCGCGCGGGCTGGGCTGTCCCGTCGAGTCGCCGGGCACGCTCGACTGGTCCAAGCTCGACGGGCAGGACATCCTGCTGTTTGTTCATCCCGAGACCGCGATCGACGACGAAGCGGCATTTGCCTATCTGGGGGCGGGTGGGCGCCTGCTTCTAGCTGACGACTTTGGACAGTCGCAGGCCGTGCTGCGCCGCTTGGGGATCGAGCGCGAGGCCGGGCCGCTGCCCCCCGGCACCCAGCTCTATCGCCAGAACGCCTCGCTGCCCGTCGCCACCCGACAGCGCGAGACAGCCATCGCCCGCGGCACCAGCGAGCTGGTCGGCAACCACAGCGCGTTTTTTCGCAGCGCGCTGCCCGCGACCTATGAATTCACCGTCGGCACCGGCCTGGTGATCGAGGGACGCCTGCAGCACGGTCGCTTCATCGCGATGGCCGACTCCAGCCTGTTTATCAACAACATGCTGGAACTGCCCGGCAATCGTGACTTCTTGGTGCGACTGCTCGTCGAGACCTGTCGCGTACACCGCGATCGCATCCTGCTTTTTTCCGGGCGCTTCAGCCAGCGTGGCATGCCACCTGCTGTGCTCGAAGGCGCACCTCTCGACGGTGGGGGCGCTGAGAGTGTCGAGAAGTGGAATCGCTCGGCCGGCGGGACCAACCTGCGCGTCTATGAGCTCTTGCGCAGTCGTGGGACCGGCGTGCTGGGCGATGCCGTGCTGGTGTCTGGGCTCTTGTTCTGCTTGGCCGCTCTCGCCCTGCTCTTGCGCTATCTGCCGACGGTGAGCCCGACACAAGATGAGCGTTTTGCGCAGCCGCCGCGCCCACCCGAGACGGGCCTGCACGCCAGCATCGTGCGCTACATGCTCGGGGCCGGGCAGGCCGTGCGCTGGGGCTATGTCTATCCCGCAACGCTCTTGCGCGAAGAGGTCTTGGCCCGTCTTGAACCCTGGCTGCGCCAAAGCCCGCCTGCGCACTCGGGCTCGACGGCGCTCAACCCAACCGCTGAAGAGCTCAGCCGCTGCATCCGCGAGGTCGTCAGTCCGCGAGCCGGCGAGATCTGCGCCGAGCTGCTTGTCGAGTTTCGCCGCCTCGATCGCAAGCCAAGCGCGGGCAGCAGCCATCCCAGCACTGCACATGTCTCGTCGAAGCAGCTCATTCGCTGGCACACCCTCGCCACCCAGCTCTTTGCCGAGCTAGAGCAGAAAAAGAACCGCGCGGCCGCGCCGCAATAGAAGAAGATCGATCGCGCATGCCTGAGACCGCAGAAACCATCTTGTCATCCGAACGACTGCTGCAAGCGCAGAAGCTGGGCCAAGCCGTCGTCGCTGAAGTCGGCCGTGTGTTCATCGGAAACCCGGCCATCGTCGAAGCGCTATTGCTGGGCCTGCTGTCACGCGGCCACGTGCTCTTGGAAGGTGTGCCCGGCGTGGCCAAGACGACGCTGGTCAAGGCCTTTGCCCAGGTCCTGGGCTGTCAGTTCCGGCGCGTGCAGTTCACACCGGACCTTCTGCCTTCGGACATCACAGGCACGTACATCTTGGATCCGGCGAGCAAAGACTTCGTGCTGCGCGAGGGACCGATCTTTTCGCAGATCATCCTGGGCGATGAGATCAACCGCGCCCCACCCAAGACGCAGTCGGCGCTGCTCGAAGCCATGCAAGAAGGTCAAGTGACGCTGGAAGGTCAGACGCGCACGTTGCCGCAGCCGTTTATGGTCCTTGCCACCCAAAATCCCATCGAGCACGAGGGCACGTATCCCTTGCCGGAAGCCCAGCTCGATCGCTTTTTGATCAAGCTGTCCGTCGGATATCCTGAGCCGCAGGCCGAAAAAAACATGCTGCGCGCCTATGCCCGAGCGCCCAGCCCGCCGCGTGAGCTGTTGTCGCCGCCCGTGATCTTAGAGCTACAGCGCTTGGCCGCCGCCGTGCATGTCGACGACGAGATCTATGACTATGTGCTAGAGCTTGTGCGCTATACGCGTCAGCATCGCCGCGTCGCGCTGGGCGCTTCACCGCGGGCCGCCTTGGCGCTGCTGCACGCGGCGCGAGCACGCGCGCTGCTTTCGGGTCGCGACTTCGTGCTGCCCGACGACGTAAAAGCGCTGGCTGCGCAGATCTTGGCCCACCGCTTGATGCTGATCTCGGAAGCCGAGATGGAAGGCATCGGCTCGGCCAGCGTGATCCATGAAGCGCTGCAGGCCGTCGCCGTGCGACCGTCTGAGCGCCGTCGCGGCGAAGCTGCAGCCGCCCCCGTGACCCCGCGTCGCGTTTCCTAGCCCACAGGTCATCAAACAGACGGAGTGACGCGACGTCGTGAGCACCAGTCAGAACACGAGCAACCGCGGCCGCTTTCCCGCACTGACCACGCGCGGCGCGTATGTGCTGTCGCTGGCCATCGTCCTTTTGATCCTCGGCGTGGGGTACGGCAGTTGGACGCTGTCGCTGACCGGTCTGTGCTGCGTCACGCTTTTGTTCACTTCTTATCTGCTGTTTGCGATGCGCGTGGCCCTGCTGTGGCGACGGTATCTAGAGCTGGTCTGGTGGCTGCCGCGCGCCGCGGCCAATGAGGGCTTAATTGCCCATCGCACCTTTGAAGTGCAGGTCGCGCTGCGCAACCTAAGCCCGCTGTCGTTGGGCTTTGCCGAGCTGCGCGTGTTCTGTTCGCGCTGCGTTGTCGTCTCACGCACGCTCGCCCCCGTCGAGCTCTTGCCGCGGCGACAGGCCTCTGCGCGCTTGGAGCTTCGCGCGCTGCAAGCCGGCCAGTGGATGATCCACGGTGCCGCCGTGCGCATCTGGGATGCCTTCGGCCTATACAGCATCGAGGCGTACTACCCGTCGGCACTGTCGCTCAAGGTGCTGCCGCGCTCGCAGCCGCGCTTGGCGCTCTTGCCGACTCGCATGCGTGGCGGGGGTGGCGAAGAGCGTATCGGCATGCACACGCTGCGTCGCCGCGGTCTGGGCGGCGATCTGCGCGAGCTTCGTGAGTATGTGCCGGGCGATCCGTTCAAGCTCATCGCGTGGAAGGCCAGCGCGCGGGCACCCATGGGTCGGCCACTCGTGCGCGAGCTAGAGCGCGAGATGCTGCTTCTGCATTACATCCTGATCGATATCGGCGCGACGATGCGCGAAGGACGCCCTGGGCAGTGGAAGCTCGATCACATGATCGAGCTGGCCTTGGGGTACGCTGGCTCGGCGCTGGCCGAAGGGGATCGCGTGGCCTTGGTCGCATTCGACGGCAGCGTATACAGCCACCTCAAGCCCGGCGATGGTCCGCCCCACCGACTGCGCATCTGCGAGCGGCTGCTCTCGCTGATGAACGTCGTCGAAGATGGCTTCGTGGCCATGACCGATGGCGAGCTCGTCGCCGCTGTCGCACGGTACCTGCGTCAGCAAGAGGGCCTGGATGCCCGCGTTCGCCGCGCGCCGCCCATGGACGATCAGGCAGCCTGGGCAGGCATCGCTGTTGCGCCAAGTGGCGAGCTCTTTGAAATCGCTCCACTTCTTGCCGCGGCCCGCCGCCTGCTTCCGCCCCCCAGCGGTGCAGCGAGCGAAGGCGCAAGTCCAACCGGCAAGACCGCAAGCAGTGAGCTAGCCCTGCTGCGGCAGCTCTGTCGACACCGCGGCATCGAGCTGCCCTATGGCCAGCGCTCGTCGGGAAGTCGAGCGCAAGGCCTGGCCGCCGCGCTGGAGCTTGCTGCACAGCAGAGCGGCACGCGCGTGCTCTTGCTGTCGGATCTATTGGGCATGGACAGCGATGAGCACTCGCAGGCGCTGTCGCGAGCCGGCGCGCTGTGTCGCAAGCGTACGCTTCAGCTGACCTGTCTTCAGCCGACGGCTCGACGGTACGTGCCCAAGGAACTATTTGATGATCCGGCCTCTGCGCGAGCGGCCGAGATCTTCGGCTGGGAGCAAGACCGGCAGGAAGCCCGCATGCATAGAATGCTGGCAAAGATCGGCTGTCCTGTGATAGCCGTAGGTCCCGAGGACGGTCTGGTGCAGATCTTTGCCAGAGCGGCCTCAAAGCGGTCCAAGACCGTCGCGGACCGCTTGGAAACAACCTCATAAAAAATCGCCGCCGGCTGCGCTGTGCGTCTTGATCCATCGCACGCTGTGTGTGCTGTTGCTGAGCGATTCGCCAAAGACGAAGGAGTCCAAAGAATATGGCCACGATGATCACGGAGGAGTGCATCAACTGCGGTGCTTGCGAGCCGGAGTGCCCCAATGAAGCCATCTCCGAAGGCGAAGACATCTACGTCATCGATCCAAACCTGTGTACCGAGTGCGTGGGCTTTCACGACTATGAAGCCTGCCAAGCAGTGTGCCCGGTCGAGTGCTGCATTCCCGACCCCAACCGCCGCGAGTCGGAAGAAGCCCTGCTCAATCGCGCCATCAAGCTGCACCCAGACAAGCAGTTCCCGTCGCTGGCGCAGCTTCCTGCCAACCTCTCTCGCTTCCGCAAGTAGTCCTGTCCGAGTCTCCTGCAGATCCGAAAGCGCCCGCGAGCGACGATAGTCCCGCTACCGTCAGCGACTATCTATCTAGCCTGCAAGCGACGCTGGTGACCGTCGAAGGCGCCTATGCCATCTCGGCGCACGGCGAGCTTGTGTTTCCCGATCGCCGCGTCCTTTATCACCTGGTTCCCGACGAGGGCTTCCTTGGCAAGCTGAACAAGTGGCAGCGCATGTCGGGGGGCGAGCGCCTGCGCTTGGTGCAGACGCGCTGGAACGCGCAAGCGCGCGAGCGCCTGGAAGCACAGCTTCGCGACTGCGTGCAGAACGTCCTCGCCATCGCCACAGCGCAAGGGCTGGATGCGCAGAGCACCGAGCGCGCCCTGCAGGCCCTGCAAGCCAAGTACGAGCTAGCGCGCCTGCGCTGCTCCATCGCCGTCGAGCGCGTCGCGGCGGTGCGCGGCCGCAAGTCAAGCTCGATGCAGGCCGAGCAAGCGCGGCAGGCCGTGAACCTCTCGCGCTATCCCGAGTCGTTCACGCTGGCGCAGTCGATCCCGCGGCACTTCATCGCCGTTCTGGGGCCGACCAACTCGGGCAAGACGCACATCGCCATGGAACAGCTTGCGCAAGCGCGCTCAGGCGTGTACTTGGCGCCGCTGCGGCTTCTGGCCTTGGAAAATTACAACCGCCTGTGCAGCCAAGGTCTTGCATGCAGCCTGATTACCGGCGAGCAGCGCAAGCTGCATCCACAGGCTAGCCACATCGCCAGCACCGTCGAGATGCTCGATCCCCATCGCCGCGTCGAGGTTGCGGTGATCGATGAGATCCAGCTCTTAGACGATCCCGATCGCGGCGCGGCGTGGACGGCCGCCGTGTGTGGCGTACCGGCCGACACTGTGTACTTGCTCGGCGCTCCCGAAGCCGAAGCCGCCGTCGAGTCCCTGGTTCGGCGCGTCGGCGGCACGCTGGAAGTGCGGCGTTTGTCGCGCATGTCGCCCTTGCTTATGGAGAAACAGCCGCTCGGCTCTTTGCGTTATTTACAGCCGGGCGATATATTGATTGCTTTCTCGCGCCGCGATGTTCTTTATTATCGTGAATTAGTCGTCAAACATGGATTTTCGGTCTCGGCTATCTATGGCAATTTATCGCCAGAAGTGCGGCAGGCCCAGGCCGAGCGCTTCCTGTCTGGCGAGGCGCAGATCGTCGTGGCCACCGACGCCATCGGCATGGGACTGAACACCCCCGCGCGCCGCGTCATCTTCACCACCGCCATCAAGTTCGACGGAGAAGCCGAGTGCGAGATCTCAGCGGCGCTGGCCAAGCAGATCGCCGGGCGGGCTGGTCGCTATGGCGAACACGACGCTGGCTTGGTCGCCGGCCTGGATCCGCTGACCCATCGGACGATCGCCGCGCTTCTGCGACAAAAGCCCGAGCCGCTGCCCACGAGCGGTTTTTATGTGTCACCCAATATTGATTATTTACAGCAGCTATCGCAAGCTACAGGCGAAACAAAACTTTATGCATTACTGCAACTATTCGCCAAACATATTAACGTACATGACGAATTCTTTCTGCCGTCACACCTGCAGGATCAGCTCTCGCATGCGCGCTGGCTGGATCAGCTAGAGCTGTCGCTGTCCGACCGCTACACCCTCAGCCTGTGCCCGATCTCAAAGAAGGTCGTGCTGCTGGAACAGGCGCTGCGGGCCTGGGCCCTGGCGCGCTCACGTCGACAGGCCGTGCGCTTGCCGCCGCCGGATCTTCTGCCGCGACAGCCCGACTATGACGAGCTGCAGTTTCTGGAAGACGCCTGCAAGCTCTACGCGGCCTATGCCTGGCTGGGCTATCGCATGCCCGAGACTTTCCCCGACGGAGACGCCGCCCAAGAGGGCATGGCCAGCACGTCGTCTCGTATCGATCGCCACTTGCAAGCCGAAAGCCACCGCCCCCGCTCGCGTCGTCGCCCACGCGAATAAGCCGGCGCCGCGACCGCGACCGTTTCCAGACCGCCTGAGCTCTGGGTCAGGCATCGCGTGTTCCGCGCTGGCTTCGGTGGATTGCCGGCGCAAAACGCCGCTGCCTCGCTATAGTGCCGCGATGCGTTGCAGTTCGTTTTTTGCGTTTGCGTCGCGGCTGTCTCGACGGCGGCGCTGGTTTTCGATCCCGGCGCTGTCGATGGTTCTGGCGCTGCCGCTCGGCCATGCCAAGCCACCCAGGCCCCCTGCGAAGCTGGCGCAGGCGACGGATTCGCCCAGCGTGGCACGCCCTGCGGATCTGGTGCTGCGCGGGCCGCAGATCATCACCATGGATCCGGCGCATCCGGTGGCCAATGCCGTGGCCATCCGCGACGGTGAGATTGTCTGGGTCGGCAGCGCTGCGGCAGGTTCTGAGTCCGCCAGCCCAGCGGCTCTGCCACCGGACGGCGAGGCCGCATCATCGCCTGCTGGAAGCGAGGGCACGGCAGCGCTGCAAGCCTGGATCGGGCCGCGCACGCGGATCATCCAGCTCGACGGAAATCAGACCGTTCTGCCGGGTCTGATCGATGCCCACGCGCACTTGGTGGGCTTGGGCATGTCGCTCGACCGCATCGATCTGCGCGGCGCGCGGGGCGTATCCGAAGTCGTCGAGCGCATTCGTGATCGCTTGCGCAGCGATGCCTCGGCCGGCAACGAGCGCGGCTTCATCATCGGGCGCGGCTGGGATCAGAACCTGTTCTCGCCGCCGCAGCTACCGACGGTGGCGGCGCGTCAGGCTCTGGATGCAGTAAGCGGTGGACGACCCCTTTTGCTGCGCCGCATCGACGGCCATGCTGTGTGGGTCAACAGCGAGCTTCTGCGCCGGGCGGGCATCGGACGCGGCACGGCCGATCCCGAAGGCGGACGCATCCTGCGCGACGCAAGCGGTGAACCGACCGGCGTGCTCGTCGACAATGCCATGTCCCTGGTCGAGCGCCTGCTGCCGGCCGCGACGCGCAAAGACATCGAGTCGGCGATCTTGGCGGCCGCCGAGCACGTGGCGGCGCGCGGCCTGACCGCCGTGCATGAGATGGGCATCGGATCTGAAGAGCTTGCGGTGTATCGCCAGCTCGCCGAAGAAGGGCGCCTGCCGCTGCGCGTCTTCGCGTATCACGAAGACCCGATGCCCGCCGCGCTTTCGCGTTACCCGCGCTCCAGCGCGTATCAGGCAGAGCTGATGCGACTTGGACAGCGCCTGGGTCCACCCGAGACCATCGGTCGCTTGGCCCTGCGCGGCATCAAGCTGTACATGGACGGCGCCCTAGGCTCGCGCGGAGCCGCCCTGCTTGCGCCCTACAGCGACGAGCCCAACCAAAGCGGCCTGCTCTTGGTGCCGCCCGAGCATGTCGAAGAGATGGCGCGCTGGGCCATCCTGTACGGGCGCGGACACCAGATCGCCACGCATGCCATCGGCGATCGCGCCAACCACTTGGTCTTGTCGGCGTATGAAAAGGCCGGCGTGCGAGCCGACCGCGATCTGCGCTTTCGCATCGAGCATGCGCAGGTGATCGCGCGGGCGGATCTAGAGCGTCGACGTTTTCAGAAGCTGGGTGTCATCGCGTCGATTCAGCCCAGCCACGCGACCAGCGACATGCCCTGGGCGATCCGTCGCCTGGGCCCCGAGCGGATCCTGGGCGCGTATGCCTTTCGCTCGCTCTTGTCGTCGGGGGCGCGGCTGTGCGCGGGCTCGGATTTCCCCGTCGAAGAAGCCGATCCGCGCATTGGCTTGCACGCCGCCATCCACCGCACCGACGAAAAAGGTCAGCCCGAAGGGGGCTTTCTGCCCAATGAGCGCTTGAGCGTGGGCGAAGCGCTGCGCTTGTTTACCGTCGATGCCGCGTATGCCGCGTTTGCCGAAGACAGCATCGGTCAGATTCGCGTTGGACGACGCGCGGATCTGACCGTGCTCGGTGGACGCTTGGACAGCTACTTGAGCGGCGGGCCCGCGCCACAGGATCTGCGGACGCGGCCGGTGCTGCTCACGATCATTGATGGGCAGACCGTGTTCGATCGGCTGGGCGGAAGCGTGCCCGGCAAGCTGAACACCGCCACTCGCCCGAAGCGACGGGGCTAGCCACGTGCCGCTGGACTGTCAGTCGTGCGGCGCCTGCTGCATGAACGCGGCGGAAAACCGTGCCGAAGGGCGCAGTGACTACGTCGCCATCGAGCCCGGTGCGCGCCTGCTTTCGCGCGTCGATCTGGTGCGCAAGTTCGTCGCGGTGACCGATGACGCAGGCAAGCACACGGCGCAGCCTCACCTGCGTATGGACAAGGACGGGCGCTGTGCCGCCCTGCGCGGCGCCTTGGGATCGCGCGTCCACTGCGCCATCTATCACCTGCGCCCGCGCCCCTGTCGCACGGTGCAGCCGGGGGATGGCGACTGCCTGCGCGCCCGTCGAGAAAACGGCCTATAGCGACCGGGTCGCTGCGTGCGACAGCCGCTGGGCAATGCAGCGCTATTCCTCGGGAACGTAGCGGCGCAGGATGGCGTCGGCGGTGCCGGTCTCTTTGATGCGGGCGATGGCCTGATTGATGCGCAGCGCCGTCGCGTCGGGAAGCTGCGGTGACAAAATTAGGCCCTGCGACTGGCGATGAATATTGCGAATCGCCACCTGCAGCGGCGCCCGCGGGTTGATCTTGGTGCGATAATACTGAACCTGCGCGTTGTCGGCGATGACCGCGTCGACTTGGCCCGCGATCAGCAAGTCGCAGGACTTGATGAGGCTGTCCATGGCATGCAGCTTGATGCGCTTGGCGTCGTCCCCGGATCCAAGCTGCTGGTTGAAGCCTTCGATCCAGTGCTCGCTGACGCTGCCCGGCCCGACCGAGACCGTCTTGCCTGAGAGGTGCTGCAAGGCGCTGACGCGACTCTCGGCTTCTTCGGTCGAGCGCTTGATCACGTTCACCGAGATCAAGCTGACCAGCACCGATGCTGCGACGATGCGCACGAAATACACCAGGCTGATCAGGCTGTTGCCGCGCACCGTCGAGGCGATGGTGTTGGTGCCGGGGCCGGTGAGCAAGATCTGAAACACCTTGGCAAAGGTGCGCGGACGGCCAGAGGTCTGCGTCGACTCTTGCTTGCCGTAGCCTTCGATGCGCCAGAGCAGAAGCGTCATCAAAAGCACAAACGACAGAATGCCGGCAAGCAGCCCCAAGATGCCGGGTGAACCAAGCGTCCGCAGAATGGTGAGCCAGGTCTTGCTCTGCTCGCGGCGCACCAGGACCGAGATACCGTCGGATTCAAGCGGCACGCTGAAGCGATACTTTGCCAAGCGCTCGGGCGTCATATTGATGCAGCCAACCGCCACGTCGACCTGCCCGCTCTGCCCAGCATCAAGAAGCTGCCGGAACGTCGGCACGGGCACGATCTCAAAGGGCAGGTTGGCGGTGGCCGCAATCTCTTGCCAGGCTTCGTAGAACGATCCCTGAAAGTGGCCCTCGGGGAAAAAGGTGCAGGGCGTCGACTTGGCCGAGAGGCCAACGCGCAGGGGCAGCGGTCGCGCGCTCACACTGGGCGGACTCGCTGGAAGCGCTGTGCTCGGCGCTGAAGATGCAGCGGCCGGGCTCGCGACCGTCGCGCTTGCAGGGCTCGGCAGTGGTGTGCTGACTGACGAAGGATGGGCCGGCTTGCCGCCCTCTTGCGCCGTCGCAGAAGGTGCCCTGATCAGTCCGAAGATCAGTCCGAAGATCAGCCCGAAATGCAGCCCGAAATGCAGCGCCAACCCCAGCCATGCGCATGGCAAATGTCTCCTCACCATGCGGCCGGCACTTGCTGTTGCTGCCGCCTTGTTCGCAGAGCCGCGACGCAGCCTCGCGATGCGACACTCCTGTTGACCACTGCCCACGACGCTTCCTCCTTACACGCAGCCAGCGTGCGAAGATCACTGTATCCGACCGCAGGCGCAGAGCGGCACGATCTGCCTTGGGCATTGCGTGAACAACCCCGCAGGGGGCCACCGAAGGCACGGGTAGACAGGGGCGAATGCCATCCTTCCGTCTGCCCGCACTGCGGCTTTCCCGTCGAGACAGGAGTCAACTTGCATGCAAAACAAGCCACAACGAACCTCGTCAGGATCTGCCCCAGGTGCCGGGTGTCGCCGAACGCACGGCGCCCAGACCGCTTTGCTTGTGGTCGCGTGGGGGGCCAGCGGCTGCAGCAGCGATGCCGGCAGCATGGAAACACAGAAGACCGCGGCGCCGCACGTGACGCTAACTGCCAGCGCCAGCGAGCTTGCGGCAGGCGAATCGATCCGCCTTGTGGCCAGCGAACGCGACGAGGTCGGAGGCGCCACGCTGCGCAGCGGCACGCTGCTACACCGCGATGGCGTTGCGACCTATGGCGACTTTGTTTCCGACGGCAGCGGCGGCCTTTTCCTGCAGCTTAGCTGGGACATGCTGCAGCAAGGCTCTGCGATCTGGTTTGAATACGAAGATCGGCGGCTGCTGCTGGCGCGCTTGATCGACAGCAGCGGCCGCTCGTTTGACCGCGTGCTCAGCGTTCGACTGTTCTGTCGCGAGTCCGGGGCCAGCGCCTGCAACGGTCGCTGCTTGCCGATCGGTGGGCTGTGTTCAAGCGGCGCTGGCGTCTGCCTAAGCGGGCAGTGCCGACCTGGCTGCTTCGTCGACAACGTGTACTACGCGGCGGATGCGGCAAGCCCGACGGAAAGCTGCCAGTACTGCGACCCCAACAAGACCCGCCAAGCGTGGAGTCCGCGCCCCGACGACACGGTCTGCGCCCCGTCATCGACCTGTCAGGCGGGCCGCTGTCGCAGCGGATCGCTCAAGATCCCGACGGGAATCAGCGATGACTTCAGCGCGATCTGGGGCAGCGGCGCCAACGACATCTATGCCACGACGGCAAGCGGGCGCATCCTGCGAACCACGAACGGCTGGAACAGCTTCAGCGATATCACTCCAGCCGGATCCACCGTCGCATTTCGCGGAGTGTATGGCAGCGCCGCCAATCAGGTCCTTGTCGTCGGCAGCTTCGGAACCATCTATCGCAGCACCACCAGCGGCAGCACCTGGACGCAGCCCTCGGCAAGCGGCGAGACCCTGTATGCGATCTGGGGCACGGGGAACACGTTCTATGCCGTCGGCGCAAACGGCAGCATCCAAAAAAGCAGCGACGGCGGGCAGAGCTTCACCGCGCAGAACTCAACGACCAATCAAGTCCTGCGCGGAGTGTTTGGCACCAGCGCAAACCAAGTGGTCGCGGCTGGGGACAACGGTGTCATCGTGCGCACCAGCGATGGCAGCACCTGGTCACAGATCAGCTCGGGCGTGGCCACCAGCTTCTTTGCCGTCACCGCCACCGACAGCACCACGTTCTATGCCGCTGGCAGCAATGCCGTGGTCTTGCGCAGCGACAACGCGGGCGTGCTCTGGCAGCCCACCACCGCCTTGGGCGTAGTCGGCAATGCGCGCTCGCTGTGGGGTTCACCCAGCGACGGCGTCGTAGTCGGGGCCAGCAACGGCACACTGTTTCGCAGCAGTGACCGCGGACAAAGCTGGACCCCAATTCCCACAGGCGGTGCCACGAACAGCTGGTACGGACTGTGGGGACTTCCGCTGGGCGTGGCCTACAGCGTGGGAGCCGGCGGCAGCGTGATCCGCGTGCAGTAGCACCTAGCCCCCAAGGGCAGAGACTCCTTTTCGACTCCCATCCCGCAATATTTGCGCACCTTCGACCGTCGCTGGCATATCAAAAAAAGATGCATTTGAGATGACTCATATGTGATAGGGTGCGGCCTGTTGGTTCCGAACCGCTGATCGGGAGTAGCGATGGCAAGTGAGCCCAAGACACCTCCAATTGAGACTCCTATTTCTCAGTCCCCTGATCGACCTGATCAAAGGGATAAGCCTTCGCATGAGGTCCTGCCTGCCGGATCCACTGAGGATCCAACGCGGCGGGATCTGCTAAGCGTGGCGCTGAACACAGGAGTGGTGCTGTCGCTGGGGGCGAGCTATGGCACGCTGGCCGGCCACGCCGTGGACTATCTAGTCCCGACGCACAGCGAAGCCAAAGCCTGGCTGTATGTCGCGCCGTGCCGAGGCATCACGCTGGGCAGCCAGGTCAAGTACACCGCCCCAAGCGGCGCCGCCATTGCCGTGGCTCGCGTCGCAGCAGAAGACAGAGCCGAGAGCTTCATCGCGCTGTCGAGCACCTGCCCACATATGGGCTGCCAGGTGTTGTGGGAAGGCAGCAAGAGCCGCTTCTTTTGCCCCTGCCATAATGGCGTGTTCAACGAACGCGGCGAAGGGACTGACGGCCCGCCCAAAGGACAGAGCCTGTCGCGCTATCCGATTCGGGTGGAAAACGGACTCCTTTTTGTCGAGGTTCCTTTGACCGCTCTGCCGCGAGAGCGCGGACACAGCGCGCAGGCCTGCCGACAGCCGGTTCCGCTGCGGCGCAAGGCAGCCCAAGAGACCGAGGGCGCAGCGCAGCCAACCCAAGGTCCGCACGCAATGCCCGCAGGGGGAAGGAGCGGCGATGAGTCGGCGTAGCGAGTTTTTCCGAGAGCGCATTCCCGTTCGAGACGAGACCCTGCGCGAGCTAACCAACGAGCCCGTCCCCAACCACATGAAGCGCTGGTGGTTCGCGCTCGGCGGCACACCGGCCTATCTGTTCTTGGTGATGATTGGGACGGGCATCCTGTTGGCGAGCTACTACCAGCCAGGCCCGACCACGGCGTACCAATCGGTGCGCTTTATTACCGAGGAAGTAGCCTTCGGCTGGTACATCCGATCGCTGCACAAGTGGAGCGCGACATTCATGGTCGCGGGCATCATTCTGCATCAGCTTCGCGTGTTCTTTACCGGAGCCTATCGCCGGCCACGCGAGCTGAACTGGATGATCGGCATGGGCCTGCTGTTGTCGACGCTGATCGGCGGGTTCACAGGGTACTCGCTGGTCTATGAACAGCTGAGCTTCTGGGGCGCCACCGTGGCGTCCAACGTCGCCGATGCGATTCCTTTTTTGGGTGGATTCTTAAAGAAGACGCTCTTGGCCGGTGACTCGTACAACCCGCATACCCTGTCCCGCTTGTTCGTGATTCATGCGGCGCTGATGCCGGCCTGTATGGTGGCGCTGCTCTTCCTGCATATCGCTATGGTGCGCCTGCACGGCGTCAGCGAGCTACGCTTTCCCGACGACAACGGGCCCAAGCGTTACTTCCCATTTGTGCCCGATCACCTGTTTTCCGAGATCATCATGGGCTTGGTTCTGATGATCGTGCTTTCGACGCTGGCACTGGTATTGCCGGCGTCGATGGGACCGATGGCAGATCCGCTGACCACGCCGGAAGTGATCAAGCCCGAGTGGTACTTCTATGTCGCGTTCCGCTGGCTGAAGCTGTTTCCGGCCACTGTCGCCGTGCTCAGCATGGGCTGCATCGTCTTTCTGTTCCTGTTCTGGCCGTTCGTCGACGGCTGGATTCGACGACGACGCCCAGGCAGCGAGCTCAGCGTTGGAATCGGCATTGTTGCGGTGTTGTGCATCCTGGGCCTGACGGTCTGGGAAGCATTGGTTGCGCACTAAAAAGGAGTCGCCTTCATCATGTCCCTGCGGGCGAAGCAGATCGTCATCATCCTTCTGGGTTTGTCATTCCTTGGCTCCCTGCTTCTGGTGCAGTACATGGAAGTGCTGCGCAAGAAACAGGAGTCTGGAGATCGCGCCCAGGCCCATGTTGTCGTCCCCGAGAGCTCAGCGCGCTGCGTGAGCTGTCACCAGGAAAAGACGCCAAGTATCGTCGAGCACTGGCGATACAGCACGCACTCGCAAAAGGGCGTCGGCTGTCTGGACTGTCACAAAGCGGATCGCGCAGACGCCGATGCATTTGAGCATGAAGGCGCAGTGATCGCGACGGTGGTTACGCCGCGCGACTGCTCGTCCTGTCACCCGCGCGAGTTTGACGAGTTCACACACAGCCATCACTCGGCCGCGGGCAACATCCTGGCATCTCTCGACAACTATCTGGCCGAGACGGTGGAAGGGCACCGGGGCATGTTCAGCCCGCACGCTCCCACGGCTGGACGCGGTGATATCCAGACGGTAAACGGCATGGCATCGGCGGCCAGCGGCTGTCAGCAGTGCCACGGCGCCAAGGTGGCGCTGAAAGGGCGCGATGGTCAGCGCATCACGCTGGATGATCTAAAGCCAGACGCAAACGGTCGTCCGACGAATACCGCGGTGCTGGCCGGCATTCAGCGCACTCCCGAAGGCAAGCCCATCCTGCATGAGTCAACCTGGCCCAACACGGGCATTGGCCGTTTGAACTTAGACGGCTCACGCGGGGCGTGCAGCGCCTGTCACTCGCGCCACGACTTCAGTCCACGGCGCGCCCGTCAGCCGGAAAACTGCGGCAAGTGCCACCTGGGCCCCGACCATCCGCAGGAAGAGATCTACAACGAGAGCAAGCACGGCATCGCCTATCGCGATCTGACGTCGCGCATGAACCTCGACAGCAAGAGCTGGGTCCTGGGTCAGGACTACAGCGCGGCGCCGACCTGCGCGACCTGTCACATGGGCGGCAACCTGCGCAACGGCGGCAAGGTCACGCACGATCCCGGCGAGCGCATTAGCTGGACGAACCGTCCGCCGATCTCAAGGCTGCTGGACACCGACGCGCAGCACCGCATCGTCAACGAGGCGGATCCGGCCAAGCGTAAAGCGCTGACGGCGGACTCGTGGGAACAGAAGCGGCGGCGCATGAAAGATGTCTGCGGTCACTGCCACTCGCCAGACTACGTCAACGCGTTCTACACGCAGTACGACGAGCTTATCGTTCTGTACAACGAGAAGTTCGGCAAGCCCGGCCAGGCGATCATGGATGAGCTATACAAGCAGGGCCTGATCACCAAGACGCAGTTCGACGAGGAAGTCGAGTGGACGTGGTTCTATCTGTGGCACCACGAGGGTCGCCGCGCTCGTCACGGAGCCAGCATGATGGCGCCCGACTACACGCACTGGCACGGCATGTATGAAGTCGCGGATCGCTGGTACATGCACTTCATCCCGCAGGTGCGCGAGATCGTGAAGAAGGCGCGCGAAGCGGGCAAGGCGCAGGCCGCCGATGCGGCGTCGACCGTGGTCGAAGGGATCATGGCGCGACCGGAGCACGCCTGGTTCCACGGCGGTCAGGACACGCAGTTCGAAGAGATCCGCAAGCAGATGGAACAGCGCTACGGCAGCAAGTAGCCCACGGCAGCGTGCCTGCGAGCCGAGCGCGCGACACGCTTCATCCAGAATCATGCGTCCCCATTGCGCGATACCGGGGGATTCGCCGCGGGGACGCAGACAATGCCCTTGAAGTTATTTATCAATCGAGCAATTCTTATCTAATTTTAATAAATTCACAGATACGCAGATTAGTTCAATAATAAAACTCATGCATACATTGACTATGGGGCAACAAACATCAGATTCGCTTGCATGCAGATGCTGCGCACGGTTTCGGTCGTAAATACCGACCCTGGGAAGTACCAAACGGTGGATGAATACGACCCTGACGTGGCCCGACAGCCGCCGATGGCTCCGGTCGTGTTGCACGGCGAATCCGAGAACGTGCCCGTCGTCATCGCTCCCGCATCGGCGTTGCCGGCGCACTGAACGCGCGTGAAGGCGACCTGATCGCTGGTCAATCCCGCATAGTCGGTACACAGCCTGACGGTAGAGGCGCCAGCCTTGGTGGTCTGCGCACACGAACCGCTGGACAGGGATCCAGAATCGCAGCCGGTGATTCCCAGGGTAAGCATCGCGAGAAGAACGAAAGAGGAAGCGCTTCGCATCATGCGGGGAGCCTACAGGGCTTGCCGCTTTGGGGTCAAACCATGCTGTGCATCCATAGCAGCATTGGCGTGACGACTTGCGCGCAGTGGCGACATCGTGTAGGCCCGCGGCCAGCCTAAAGGGGTGCTGTGCAGCCGTCGCGGCGCGCAGATCGCAGGCGAAAAACGCCCAAAGCCCACCGCCTGCGCTCAGGACCGGCGCTGTGCCCAGTTACAAGCTGCCGAGGCGAGCGCCGGGCAAGCCGTAGACAGCGAAGGCGAGCCAGGCTGGATCCCCGTCGGCGCGAATGGCTTCGCGGGCCTCAGCGGCGGCGATCGCCAGCGGACGATTGCTGCTCCATGCGCGATAGAAGGTCTCGGCAAACTGCGCGCACTTGGCCGATGACAGGGGGAATGTCGTCGCGACGACGGCTCCAGCGCCTGCGGCCAGGAAGCGCTCGATCCACTGCGACGTGCCAGCCGGGGCCAGCGGAGCCTGCGGCGCAGTGGGCTCGCTGACCGCGATGAAAATAAAGCTGCCCTGAAATGGCGGAGTCTGACCCGACTTGCGGAAGCGGGCAGCCGGCATCACTTGCACAGGTGACAACACGCCCTCTTCCAGACGCAGGCTGGCGCCGCTGCGATCGGCGCGGTCAAAGCCGCCGTGGCCTGTGATGTGCCAAGCCGCCATGCCTGGCTGCGACAGCAAGGGCAGCGCATCCATCAAGCGATTCACTTGTCGCAAGCGCACATCCAGCGAAGCCAGCGCCTGCTGCTCGCGACGAACCATGGCCTCGCCCCCCGGAGGCGTGACCAACACGCAGGGCATCGTTGCGAAGCGCGCGACGTAACTACCACTGCCGCTGCGCGACAACGCAAAGCGCTCGCCCAGGTAATGGCTGGTCAGGCCGCGACTGACGCGAACTAGCTCCCACGGTACCCATGTCTCTGCGCTGTCGATCATCAGCCACGATCCCGGAGCCAGAGCGCCCAGCGCTTCGCGCACCGATGCCGGCAGGAGCATCGACGCCAACGACTCGCCAACCGCCTGCAGGGCCGACTCGCGAGCGCTGTCGACCACAGTGCCAACGCGCTCGACTTCCTGGCTGGCCATGAACGTGCGCAGCCGATCCGACAGCGGGACTTCTAGCGGAACCTCGCCACTCGCGACGATCTCAGAGGTCTCTTCGTGCAGCAGGCACAGATCGACCTTCAGGCGTCGGCGCCGAGCGTTTTCTTGGTTGTGCGATCCCGAGATCGAAGGCTGCGTCTCGGCCAGGCTGGGCCCCACAGGCCCGCCGTTTTCCGACGGCGCGAGCAGCGGACCAAATTCACGCAGGCGCAAGATCACGTGCGGTCCGCAAGCGGGCAGAACCGACTCAAGTGGCGTCGAGACTTGGATCTCGCTGTGCGGCGATAGCTCGCCAAGCTCGACCAAAGTCATCGCGCGGATCTCGGGACGCAGCGTCAAGGTGGCGATGCGAGCACCACGATGGCAGACCGCAAGCTCGATGCGAGCCGGCCCAACATCGCGCCCGCGCAGCGAGATCACCATCTCGGCCGACTGGCCCCCGTTTACCACTTGCAGCATGCCGTGATCGCAGTGCGGCGCTTCGATCTTGCCGTCGGGCAGGCTTAGGCTGATTTCCAGCGCCGCAGACAAACGCAAGCGACCGCTCTGCGCTTCTTTAGCGTTCATGCGGGCATCGGCCCACACGCGCAACGACACGTGCTGCCCCACCGAGATCAGGCCCGGCATGCTGGCCTGCAGAACAAAGGTCATGCTGCTTTCGCGGCGGTGACCTTCGAGCAGCGTGCCAGTGCGACTGCTGTTGCGACTGGGGTTTGAGCTGGCACTGCCAGCGCTTCGCTGGCTGCTCGGCGCCGCCCAGTCGTCGAGCCAGCTCATGCGATAGGCGGCTCCGCGACGGGTTGGCGGCTCTTCATTGCTTGTCTGATTCTGGTCGTTGGGCTCGGTGTCGGCGCTGGCCTGGGCAAGCGCAGTGAAGCCGGGCTGGCCAGACTTTCCCATCGGCTTGCTGGGGATGCCGGTCGCAGACTTCACCTCGATCGAAAACTCACCGACGTGGACGTGGTCCCCTTCACCGACCAGCACCGCCGCCATGACCTTGCGGCCGTTTAGATATGTGCCATTGGTGCTCTTCAGATCTGTGAGCACCAGACCATGCGGCGTCACTTCCAGACGAGCGTGCCGCTTGGACACCTTGGGGGTCGGCAGCACGATGTCGTTCACTTCCGCGCGACCAATCGTGATGACCGGCTGGTCGTACTCGAAGGTGCTGGTCTCTTGCCCGTTGGCAAGCTTCGATCGAACGACAACTACCAGCATCCAGACTCCACGTATCGACAGGGGCCTATGCAGAAGACCCCTTCTGGCGAGTGGACTTTGGCAGCGTCGGTGTACATCACGAAAGTCGAGTGCCCTGGTATGCGGTTGCAGCGCGAGACAGCTTCCAGGGGAGCCTTATTTTCGCACAGTTTGCCGTGGGCCCGCGCGTGAACTGCCGGCAAAACCGCGAACTTCACAAAGACTCAAGAAGCTACAGGCGCCGCTTTCCATAGCAGGGCGCACATGCGGCTCGCACAGGTGGTGTGCGGCCAATCCGCAGGCAAAACGCGATATGATGACCAGCTATCAACAGACTGTGGATCGTTCAGCGCTCTGCTGCGCCCCGCGACCGATGCATAACGAAGGCCGGGTTGCTAGAGCCGCTGCAGCGATCCTCAAGTGGGGGAGGAATCGATCCATGAGCCGTAGCTTGCACTTATTTTCGAGCGTCATGCTGTCTGCCTTCCTAGCCGTGGGCGTGAGCTCACTCAGCCATTGTGGCGGCAAGACGAACAACAACAGCGACGGTGGAGGCGACATGGGTGAAGCCCAAGAAGCCAACCTCTGTTCTGGAAACGGCTGCATCGGCGCGCCCTGCACGTCGGCCAGCGAATGCACCGAAGGCACGGGTGGCCCCGCCGTCTGCTGGACTACCACGCTGCTCAACATGCCCAAGCTGGTTGCGACACCGGGTGGATACTGCTCGCGCGAGTGCTCGGCGGACAGCGACTGCGGCTCGGCCAAGTGCGTGAGCCTGCCGGGCAGCGGCAAGAAGTTCTGCATGGCCAAGTGTGCGAGCGCAACGCGCTGTCGCAAGCCAGGTTATTCCTGCGCGTATGACGGCGAGGCCGGTGGTATCTGCTTCCCCAACGCCAACTTTGACTGCAACCCGACGACCAGCGACGGCGTCTGTGAGTACGGCGCCAACAAGTATCTCGGCGGCTGCATCCGCGTTGCCTACGAAAGCGATCATGGCGGCATCTGCCACTCGCAGTGCTACGTCGGCAAGTCGACCTGCCCGGCCGATGATCGGGCAGGAAACCCAGCCCCTGCACAGCAGTGCATTTATGTGGATACGTCGCTTGACTCAGGCGGCAATCCCTCGCCGGTTGGCGACAAGTTCAAGGGCAATGTCTGCTTCCAGCAGAGCTCGACTCCGGTTGCCGATGGGCAAGCTTGCAAGTACTGGACGGACTGCGTCGATGGCTATCAGTGCGATCGCTACAACGTGACGGAATCGAGCCGCGTCTGCCGTCAGCTCTGCTTGCAGGGCACCATGGGCCCCCCCGTGCCGCAGCCCAGCATTCTGACGCCAAATGGCGGTATTCCGGTAGGCAATGCCTGCAGCAACTCGCTGCAAGGCTGTGCCAACTCGCTTCGAGCCGGACTTGCAGAGGGCAGCACAGGTTTGTGCCAGCCGAAGATGTAGCCTGCGCAGACGCAGTTCTCACAGTCGAGAGCAGCAAGGGGGATGGCCATGCCAATGCATCGCTTTGTACGCGCGCTGTGCGCGTATTTGGTAACCAGCGCCGTCGCGTGTACGGTGCCGGATTCGCAGATCAACCTGCGCAGTGAAGCAGGAGACGATGCCGTCGACTTGCTGGGCGCTGACTTGGCAGTTGGGGCCGGGCAGATCGGCGCCCCCTGCAAGATGGACGGTCAATGCACGATGGGGACCTCGCCAAAGTGCTGGGTGACCAACGTGCTCGGTGATCCAGGTAACCTGCCCACCGTGGGTGGCTACTGCACGTCGACCTGCACAAGCGACACAGACTGCGGAGGCTACGGCCACTGCATGAGCGTCCTTTCCGGCGCACCCAAGTACTGCTTGCGCACCTGCTATCTGCCGAACACGTGCCGCCCCAACGAAGGCTATGCTTGCTTCCCGTTCGATA
The DNA here is from genome assembly GCA_964554495.1 of uncultured Myxococcales bacterium. GTDB lineage: Bacteria > Myxococcota_A > Polyangia > Palsa-1104 > JAEUJZ01 > JAEUJZ01. The sequence goes on along the minus strand of CAZKOY010000023.1, from coordinate 10,129 downwards.
AGCGCAGCGGGTACTGCTATCCGGCGACGAGGCTTTCATGTAATCCGACGGTCATCGATGCCGCGACCCAGAACGGCACCTGCCCTGGTGCAAACCCGGCCAGCGCATGCATTCGCCGCACGTACGAAGACCTTGGCGAGTGTCGTGAGCTCTGCTCGTTTGGCGTCGCCACCTGCGCTTCCCGCGATGGCATGCGGCAGCACTGCGTGTATGTCGACACCACTGTCGACAGCTTGGGAGCGCCGACTCGTGACACCTTCAAAGGACTCGCCTGTTTTCCGCTGAGCAACAACGCCAAGGTCGAAGGCCAGGACTGCAACTACTTCGACGAGTGCGTCGACGGGTATCAGTGCAACGTCGTCTTGGCTGGCGACCGCAAGTGCCGCGCTCTATGCATCGTCGGAGCAACACCAGACGCCTGCCCCAGCGGACGCACCTGTCGCGACGTCTTCAAGGCTGGCACGGGGAATTCGGGGCTATGCATCCCGAACTAGGCATGCAGCCGCTATCGGGCAGACCGCGCCGCGCTTTGCATGGGGTGCGGCGTGGTCTGCTTCTTGGACTCTGCCTGTGGCTCGCGGCTGATCACCACACCGCCGACGCCAAGAAAGCCAAGCCCAGCGGTGGCAACGCCACCATAGAGGCTCTGTTCGACGGCGTGCAGCCAGCTATTCGTGAGTGCGCCTTGACGCATGGCATCTACAAGGGCGCGACCGCGGTCGAGCTGCAAGCCACGATCATGGTGGCGCGCGATGGTCGTGTGTTCAGCGCACAAGTCATCGCAAACCTAACCCCCAAGGCCGATGGCAAAAAGGCCGATCCCCTGCAAACCTGCGTCGGTGACACGCTGCGGAAAATGAAATTTCCCGAGTCCGGCGATACCTTTCGCAAGCTGCTGCGCAACTGGAAATTCGCCACCGCCTAAGCAGACCGTACGCTGCGTGGGCTGGCCGCGGCGATCCTTAGGCAGCCGCGATCGACGACGCGCTATTGTCCGCGGAACTGTGGGCTGCGCTTCTCGACATAGGCACGCAGGCCCTCGCGGGCATCGCTGGACTGAAAGAGCTGCTGCTGCAGCTCGCGCTCTAGGGCCAGGCCCGCTTCCAGGCTCTGCTCGCTGCCGGCTTGCACGGCCCGCTTGATGCGACCGACAGCCATCGATGCCCGACCCGGCGGACAAAAGCCCAAGGCATAGCGCCGCGCCGCCGTAAGGAAGGTCTCGCCCGCTGCGGGTTCGATCAGCTCATTGATCAGTCCCAGACGCAGCGCCTCACTGACGTCGAGGTTCTGGCCCTTGGCCATCAGCTCGATGGCGCGGCTCTTGCCCAGCAAGCGAGCCAAGCGCTGCGTGCCCCCCGTCCCTGGCAGGACACCCAGCGCGACTTCCGGCAAGCCAATCTTGAAACGACCAGCGACTGGGGCGATGCGCAGATCGGCAGCCAACGCGACTTCCAAGCCACCGCCAACCGTGTGACCGTTAAGCGCGGCGATCACCAGCTTGGCGGTGTTTTCGATGCGCAGCAGCGTCTCGTTGGCGTGCAAGCAGAAGTTGTACTTGAAGCCCGGCGTCACGCGGTCCAGCATCGCGATGTCGGCGCCCGCGCAAAAGAACCGCTCCCCCGCTCCACACAAAAGGATGACGTGGACGCTGTCGTCAAAGCGGGCGCGCAAGATCGCAGCATCCAGTGCCTGCATCATCTCGTACGAGTAGGTGTTGGCCGGCGGGTTGCACAGCGCGATCACCGCAACGCCCTGATCGATCTCAACCTGGACTAGCTGACTCGGTGCCGCGGGACTGCCAGTGGAAGCGGGATTTGTCGTCTGCATGGCGGCGAAATCTACCACGCACGAGCGGCTGTCATTACAGTTCTTGAATGCAGATCGAGACCCCTTCCATTGCGCAAAGTCGACTGACCCCCGAGCTGCTTTCTCGTTTGGCCGAGATCGTTGGGGAAAGCGGCTTGGTGCGCGACCCTGATGATCTAGAACCCTACCTGCGCGAGCAGCGCGGCAACTTCAAAGGGCGCAGTCCGCTGTGCGTGCTGCCCGCATCAACGCAGCAGGTTGCGGCCGTTGTGAAGGCCCTGTCCGAGGCGGGCGTGCCGATGGTGCCTCAGGGCGGCAACACCGGCCTGTGCGGCGGTGCGGTTGCTGGCCTAGTCAGTGAAGAAGTGATCATTAACCTAAAGCGAATGAATCGGGTGCTTTCAGTCGATCACGATAACTTCACATTAACGGTCGAAGCAGGCTGCATCTTGAGCGATGTGCAAGCGGCAGCCGTGGCGGCCGATCGCCTGTTCCCATTGAGCCTGGCCGCCGAGGGCAGTTGCCAGATCGGTGGCAATCTGGCGACGAATGCCGGCGGCACCCAGGTGCTGCGCTATGGCAACGCACGCGAGCTGGTCCTGGGCCTAGAAGTGGTTCTGCCAGATGGCCGCGTGCTCGACATGCTGCGCGGTCTGCGCAAGGACAACACGGGGTACGATCTGCGCCACCTGTTTTGCGGTGCCGAAGGAACGCTGGGGATCATCACCGCCGCTGTGCTGAAGCTGTTTCCGCGTCCACGCGAGCAAGTGACCGCCATGCTGGCCCTGCCGAACTTGCAGGCGGCCATCGCGGTGCTGTCGCGGGCGCGAGCCGAGACCGGCGATGCGATCACGGGCTGCGAATTCATCTCGCGTACGGCGCTCGACATGGTGCTGCGTCACATTCCGGGCACGCGTGAACCACTGGCTCAGCGCTCTTTGCACTACCTGCTCTTGGAAGCAACCTCGACGGCGATCCCGCGCGATGGCGAAGCGCATTCGAGCAGCGCCGAGCAGCTGCGGCGAACCTGTGAGCAGCTGTTTGCAGAGTGCAGCGATGCCGGCCTGATCGAAGACGCAGTGATCGCGCAGAGCGCTGCCCAACGCAGCGAATTTTGGCGCATCCGCGAGAGCATTCCCGAAGCGCAGAAGCCAGAAGGCGTGAGCCTAAAGCACGATGTTGCAGTGCCAGTACCTCGCGTCGCGGAGTTTGTCCATCTGGCGAGCGAGCGCGTGCAGGCCGCTGTACCGGGCCTGCGTGTCTGCGCCTTTGGCCACATCGGCGACGGCAATATTCACTTCAACCTCAGCCAGCCGATCGAAGGATCAGGGGCCGCGTTCTTGGCCGAGCGCGAGCGCATCGCAGCCATCGTGCATGACTTGGCCGTCGATCTGCAGGGCAGCTTTAGCGCTGAGCACGGCATCGGCAGCCTGAAGCGCAACGAGCTTCGCCGCTACCGCAGCGAGGTAGAGCTTTCCGTGATGCGCTCGATCAAAGCAGCGCTCGACCCCAAGGGTCTGATGAATCCCGGCAAGGTGTTGTAGCGAAGGGAAAAAAAGGAAGGCGGGTAGCCACAGCAAAGCAGAGTGCGTGCGCGCCGGGGGCCACGTCGCCGCAGGCGAAGAAAACGGTGCTCACCGGTACCTTGCAGAAGGTACGGCAACGTAGAGGCGCAGCCTTCCACCAACGAAGTCGAGGAGAACGTCAGCGCCGCTCTTGCGTGTCAGATCGCTAGGCTTTGCTCTCGCTACGCGGCTTCTTGCCTGCGGGATCGACCGCAGCGGCTGGCCGCGACGTGTCTCCCTTTTCAGGCTCTCGGTCCGCGCTAGCAGACGGTACAGGATCGTCTGTCGCCCCCGCGTTCACCCGCTCTTTGAGCTCTTTGCCCACTTTGAAGAACGGCAAGCGCTTCGGGTTCACCCCCACTGGATCCCCCGTGCGCGGATTCCGCCCCTCATACGCTTTGTAGCGTCGGATCTCGAAGCTACCGAGCCCGCGGATCTCGATCCGGTGGCCGGCTTTTAGGGCCTCCTCCATCGAGTCAAAGATGCAGTTGATGATCTGTTCAGCCTTGCCCTTGGGCAGGCTAAGTTGAGCGGCTACTTTTTCAATCAAATCCGATTTGGTCATTCCTACTTGCCTCTCGCTGCGCGTGAAGCATGCACAGCAGCCGACGGCACTCCCCCCTACCACTCAGGCGCCCCGGATCTGACCCCCCCGACCCCTACGCGGCCCCCGCCGCGCGACTCCTATTACAGAGTCTGTGTGTCCATCGGCTGATGGAGCGACGGTTCATCGTACTGCGAATAGTCTTCTGAGATCAATGGCCTTGGCAGTTCTGTTTACTAGACTGCGGCAGACAGGCTTCTGGTCCGAAGTTGGTCGCAGACGCTCGATGGAGGCACGCAGGCGGGCGACCGATGGGCGACAGGCCCCTGACCCCATAGGACGCCAAAGCAGGCTCATATCGGGCACAGGCCTACAGGTCTTCAGATTCCCCGATCGCCGAATTGGGAGGTTCAGTACTCAAGACTCCTTTTTTGTTCCGCCCGTAGCCTTACCGTCGATCAATATCTTCGCGTTTCTGCGCCTGTTACGGCGGCTGTTTCTGTCCTTTTTTCTGTTTCGTTCGCCTAGGTCCTGCCTGCAATTCCGCAGGGAATTCCCTGGCCTATGCGCATACCGCTGGATCGCTGGACTCCTGCGCATGATCGCATTGTATTTTGTCTCCCTTCTCGCGTTGGGATCGGCGAGCATGTCCGACAAAGTCGGCGGTTTCTTGGGTCGCATTGCTGGATCCAGCCCGCTAGTCCGTTGCGTGGAGGAAGCCTTTGCAGATCTCATGTCCTGCCGAGATCACGCACGTCACAGTCCATGCTCGTGGTGCCGTGATCACTCGAACCGTCTCGGCTGCTACGCTGGCAGCGCTGCCTAGCCTACCGTCTGATGACGCGCTGGCCAGCCTCAGCGAAGTCGAGCTGCTCATTCCCAACATCACGCCACTGGCCTTTCCCGGCAGCCTGCGCGTGTCACTTCTCGATGGCGGCGCCAAAGCCGGTCAGCCGGCGACAAGTTCGCGTCAAGTCGTCTCGGTGCGCAGCAGTCTAGATGTGTCGCCGCACGCGACACCGCCGGGCCAGGCCGCGAGTGAGCTTGCCGAACGATCGCGCAAGGTCGCTCGCTTGGAAGCCGAGCAAGAGCGACTGGTGCAGCAGCGCCAGCGCCTCGCCAAGACTTCACCGGATCCGGCGCTACGCACGACATCGTTCGTTGAAAAAGTGGATGAGCGCATGGCCGATGCTCTCGCCACAGCGTCGCTTCTGCTCGAAGCTCAGCAGCAGATCGACCGTCGCATCGAGATTATTGAGCGCGACTTGGTCGCTGCCCGTTTGGCCAAGGCAGAAGCCGAGCTTGCCTATGCCCAAGCACAGAGCAGTCAGCGCATGGGCGCGGGGCATCCGACGCGAACCGCCATCGTTGTCCTCAGTGGACGCGGCCCGCTGCCCCCGCTTGCGCTGCGCTATGTGGTGCCGGCGGCCCGCTTCTGGCCGCTTTACACGCTGCGGATCGTCGAGGGTGCCGATGGGATCCGTCGTGGTGCGTGGCTCTTGGAAGCGCTCTTGGCGCAGCGCAGCGGGGAAGATTGGAAGCAAGCGCAGGTCTCGCTTTCAACCGCTGATCTATTACTGGACACGCGTCTGCCCGAGCTTCCTGCGCTTCGCTTTGGACGCGCCCAGCCCGCCGCACACCGCGGCTATCGGCCACCGCCTGCCGGCCTGGATGCGCTGTTTAGCGATTACGATCAGACGTTCGCTGCAGCCGGATCGGTGCGCGCTAGCGCAGGCAGTGTCACGCTGCCGTCACTGGATGAAGAAGACCTGTCTGCCTCATCGATCACGCAAAGAAACCTGCTCCTCGAAGCGCAGCCTGAGGTTCAGCTCGATCACGATGAGCAAGAGGGAAGCGCCATGGCGTCGCGCCCTCGCCGCGAAGCGCCGGTCAAGGCCAAGCGATCCGGTGCTCCGCGCGGCCGTCCAGTCGTGCCCGAACCAAGCAGCATGGACTATGCGGGAGCCCCACCGCCGCCGTCGATAGAGATGCCAGCGGTGCCAGCGAGCTTCGCCATGGCTCCGCCGCCTGCCCCGCTGGCTGCAGCCCCGATGCGCCCGCAAGCCGCCCTAGGATCTATCGCGCGCTCGCGAAGCGAAGTCAGAGAAGAGCTGATGAAAAAGGAAGCCCCCGGTGGCGCTGTGAGCGGGGGTGGAGGCGGGTTCGCCGATACCGGTGCGGACGAAGAAGAGGCGGCTGAGCCGGACAGCGGCGATGTCAGCGAACAGTGGCTGGACTTTGATCGCTTGGTGCTGATGGGCCCTGCGAACCGCACGCAGCGCGGTCGCCTGGCTCCTAGCGAAGAGACCGATGGTCAGCGCCTGCGCAACAGCGCACAAGCCGAGATCGAAGCGCTAAGCCCTGGCAGCGGCTTGACCGATCCGCTGCGTGGTCGCGGGCAGTTTGACTACCGCTACGACAGCGAAGGCATTGTGCGCATTCCGTCGGATGGCAAGACCCACCGCATCCTGTTGCGTAGCGTCGAGTGCGCGCCCAGCCTGCGCCTGCTGTCCGTGCCGCGCGAGCGCCCCGAAGTCTACCGCGAGGCCGAGTTCAAAAACCCGCTGCCCACGCCACTTCTCGCCGGGCCGGTCGATGTCTATGTCGAAGGCAGCTTGCTGACGACCGCGCAGGTCGGAGCCATCGATCGCGGTGGCTCACTGCGCGTTGGCATGGGCGTGGAAGAGCGCGTGCGTGTCGCGCGCAACGTGCGCGGCGAAGAAGAAACGACTGGTCTGCTCGGCGGAAGCACTCAGGTCACACAGCACGTCAGTATTGAGGTCAGCTCCTCTCTTGGACAGCCCGCGGTGATCGAGATCTTCGATCGTATGCCGGTCACGGATGACAAGTCGATGACCGTCGAGCTCGTCGCCGCGCGGCCCGAAGCCAAGGAATACAGTCAAGCTGAGCGCGGCATGCCCATTCGTGGCGGGCTGACCTGGCGCCTGACACTGCCTGCCGGTGGCAAAGCCAAGGTCGATTACAGCTACCGCATCGTGTTCCCGGCCAAGAACGAAATCGTCGGAGGAAATCGCCGTGACTGATCCGGTTGTCCCATCGAACACCAGCGGCGCCTCGATCGCGGAATCGCGCGCAGGTGAGCCTGCCGTCGTCGACTGTGGCAGCAGCGTGGTCCGAGTCACGCTGTTTGAAGATCGCGCCGAAGTAGTGCGCCGTGTCCAAGCACCGCTGACCACTGGGGTGTCGTGGCTGCGCATCGGCGGCATCGCGACCATGGTCAGCGACCCAAGCGTGCTAGCCAACGTCCACAGCATGCGAGGCGGCAGCGCTCGTGTGCTGTCGACCCGTGTCGTGCGGCGAGTGCGGCACGTCCCGGTGTGCAGCAGCAGTGAAGTCGCGACTCGCGAAAAGGAACAGCAGAACGCTGCGGCTCGTCGGGTAGCTGCAGAAAGAGCGGTCGACGCGCTGAGTACGCATGAAGCACGCGTTGCGAGCCTGCTTGAACACTGGGCGATCGCCCTCAAGCGGGTACCGCGCTCAGCCGCGACCGATCTAAATGGCTGGCGCAGCGCTTATGCGCGCATGATCAGCTCGCAGCAGCAGGCATTGGACGATCTGGCTGCAGCGCGCAGTGAGCTGTCCGAAGCCGATCGCGAGCTACAGCGCTGCGATCTGCGTCTGACTCAGGCCCGTCGAGTCGAGCCTCGCTTTGAAGCTGCAATTGAGCTGCAGATCGAATCCGCGGCGCCGGGTGTCGCGCAGATCGAGTTTGTCTACCGCACGCCGTGCGCTCTGTGGCGACCCGAACACCTGTGTCGCTTGAGCACTGGGCCTGACGGAGGCACCAGCTTGCAGATCACGACGTTTGCCACTGCCTGGCAGTGTACCGGCGAGGAGTGGCGCGATGTCGCACTGCGCTTCTCAACCGCGCGGCCGGCTCAGGCGGCTACCGCACCGCCACTTACCGAAGACAACCTGCGCCTGCGCCGCAAGACTGAGCCCGAAAAACGCACCGTCGTAGTGGAAGCACGCGAGCAAGTGATTGCGGTGGCTGGACTGGGTCGCGGCCAGCGCGCCGTCGAAGAGATGCCCGGTGTCGAGGATGGTGGCGAGCCGCTTACATTTAGCGCGCAGCGCCCAACCAGCGTGCCATCGACGGGAATGCCCGTGCGGGTCGAGCTTGCAACGCAGGCTTTGCCCTGCCAGATCGAGCGAGTGGCGTTCCCAGAAAAAAGCATGGCTGCGCACTTGCGCGCGACCGCGACTCTGACCGGGACGCGGCCGCTTCTGGCTGGCCCCGTGCATGTGATTCGCGAAAACGAGCTAGCGGGGCGCAGTCGTATCTTGTTCGTCGCTCCTGGCGAGCCATTCGAGCTGGGCTTTGGCATCGACGATGGACTGCGCGTCCGTCGCAAGGTTGATGAAACACGCGAGACGACGGCCGTACTAGGCACGCAGAAAATCACGCGCACTGTGCGGATGTATGTCAGCAACCTAAGCGGCCAGCGCAAGCCGCTGCAGCTCACCGAGCGCATCCCGGTAAGCGAGCTACGCGACGTCGAGATCAGCGTGCAGACAGGGCCAGGAATGCGCTTTGACAGCAAGGATGGTTTCCTGCGCATCGACTGCGACCTCGATCCAAACGCGACCAAAGAATTCAGCTTCAGCTATCGCATCGAAGCCGGAGCGCGCGTGGTGCTGCCGTCGCTTTGATTGCCGTCTCGTGACTGCCCCATGCCCTGCAAAGACACCGCAGCGCCACGGGCTCATCGGGCCCTTGTGCTCTCTAGCAGCGACGATGCACTAAGCGAAGCGCAAGAGGTGCCAGTTCTTTTTGCCGCGGCGCAGCGCGATGAACTCGCCATGCAGAAGGTCGGTCGTGGTCAGGCGATCCTCGGCGCTTGCCTTGCGGCCGTTCACGAGCACGGCACCGGTCTGCGCAAATTCGCGCGCTTCGCGCTTCGATTTGCAGAGCGCGGTTTCCACCAGCACGTCGAGCAACAACAGGCCTTCCCCAGAGAGCCGCGACAGCGCGTGCTGCGACGTGGGCGCACTGGCCAGCGCCTCGCGCAGTGTCGAGGGGGACAAGCCAGCAATATCCCCCGAAAACAGCGCCTGCGCGGCCGCCTCGGCTTGCATGCGCTCGCCGTCTCCGTGCAGTAGCTGCGTCATGTGGCGGGCCAGCGCGCGATGAGCGGCACGTGCTCCGGCATTGCGCTCGTGTTCATCGGCCAAGGCGCTGATCTCGTCCTGCGAAAGGAAGGTAAACAGCTTCAAGTACCGCACGACATCTTCGTCCGCGGTGTTCAGCCAAAATTGATAGAAGGCATAAGGACTCGTGCGATCGGCAGATAGCCAGATCGCCCCGGCCTCGCTTTTGCCGAACTTGCCCCCGTCGGAACGTGTGACCAGTGGAGCAGTTAGACCAAAGGATTCGGCTGACTCTGCTCCCTGGGCAGTGGGCCGGCAGATACGCCGGATCAGATCGCAGCCGCTGACGATATTCCCCCACTGATCACTGCCGCCCATCTGCAGCGTGACGCCGTGGCCCTGGTGCAGGTGCAGAAAGTCGTACGCCTGCAAGATCATGTAACTGAACTCGGTGTAGCTGATGCCCTGCTCGCGATGATTCAAGCGGTCGCGCACCGAATCACGCTGGATCATGGCGTTGACCGAGAAGTGCTTTCCGACGTCGCGCAGCACATCGATGAAGGGCAGCGCGCCAAGCCAGTCAAGGTTGTTCACCATGCTGGCCGCGCGCTCACCCGCCGAAAAGTCCAGCAAGCGCTCAAAGATCCGGCGCTGACTGCGGACGTTGTGCTCGACGATGTCACGGGTCAGAAGCTGGCGTTCGGCCGACTTGCCCGAGGGATCACCGATGAGCCCAGTGCCCCCACCCAGCACCGCGATCGGGCGATGGCCAGCTTGTTGAAAATGCATGAGCAACTTAATCGGAATGAAGTTGCCAATGGTCAGCGAGTCAGCCGTCGGATCGAAGCCGACATACGCCGTACGCATGCCCGAGGCCAAGTGGCTGGCCAAGCCAGCGTCATCGGTGGTCTGATGCAAGAGGCCGCGCCAGCGCAGCTCATCCAAAAACGCGCAGGAAGTCATGGTGACTCACCATACTCGAAAGCCGGCTGCAGACGGAAGCGCGACGGCCAGCCAGCATTCCGCTCCCGCGGCCCCAGGTGGCCCGCAAGCGCGCAGAGATCCGCGTCAGAGCCGCAGCAAACCATGATATAAGGGGCGC
>CAZKOY010000022.1:13751-48988 GCA_964554495.1 uncultured Myxococcales bacterium | reverse complement strand
GAGCCCTTGTCGCCACCTGCGAGGCCCATGTTGGCGACGATGCCGGGGGCGTGTCCGGCCCAGGTGTTGATGCCGACGACCAGCTTGCGTGGCAGCTTGCCGCCACCAACCTGCGCCTTGTTGATGCCCGTGACGCCTTGGCGACCGGCCTCACGCGCGGCACCGATGGCCGCAAAGTCGTCTTTGCTGATGCCGCTTCCCGCAGTGCTGGGCTTGTCGGTTTTGTCGCCGGGGCCAGGGCCAGAAGTGGCGGGCCCGGTACCGCTGCCCGCGTTGGCCCATTCCTTGAGCTGATCGCGCTTGGTGTAAAGGACAAAGCCGACGACGCCGAGGATGACGAGGGTGATAAAGAGCTTTGCAAACGGTGTGAGCTTCATGATGGGAACCTTGGTCCGGGAATCAGGGCGCAGTCAGGCGACCCGGTGAGCCTCTTTTTTGGCATCGCCAGAAGCAGGATCGCGCTCTTCGCTGTTTCGCGAGGCGGTCCGCAGCCGGGTACACAAAGCCATGGCTGCCGCGTGCCACAACAGTGGATCGCGGCGGCGCTGCGTCGATACGGTGCTTACATCGACTTTCCAGCCGCCTGCTTGGCGGCGCGTGCGGCCTTCAGCGATGCAAGCTGCTGACGCGCCGTGACATCGCCTGAGCTTTGCCGCAGTGCCTTGAGCTTGCCGTCGAGATCGGTCTCGCCAAGCTCTTTGTTGAGGTTGGCTTGCGCGATCTGCGTCTTGATGTGCGTGCGCACGTTGTCGAGCGCCTTGACCTCGGCGTCGACGGACAGCCCTTCCAGCTGTTCCTGAATCCGCATGCGCGCCTGTGCCGAGTGCATCTTGGCCAGCATCGTTTCTTTTTCGGCTTTGAGCTTCTTGATCTCGCTCTGTACCGACATCAGCGACGACTTGGCGCTGTCGGCATCCTTGACCGCGACGTCTAGCTCGGCCCGAAGCTCGTTGACCTGCGCTTCCAGCGTGTTCTTCTTTTGGATCAGCACGACGGCCAAGTCGTCTTGGTTGGTCTCCATCGCGGCGTTGAGATCGCTTTCAACCTGCGCCAGATCTTTCTGCGCCGCGGCAAGCTGTTCCGAGATCTCTTCCCGACGACGAATGATGGCTGCAGTCGCCTTCTTCAAGGATGTGTACTTTTCGACCATCCCGTTGATGGCGTTTTCATACGCGATCTCGGGATGCTCTTTCTCAACGTCCGAGATCCAGAGATTGACAAAGCCGGTCCACAGGTTGGCGAGACGCGAAAAGAAGGACATTTCAGGTTGCTCCTTTGGTCGCCAGTCGGCGATTCCAACTGCGATGGAAAGTCGGTGGCACGAACCTTATTTTTCAGGGCTGTCTGAGCGCAGCTTGACTGAGGTCTGCTGCACGCGCTCGACGGCCTCGCTGCCGAAGAATTCAAGGATGCCCTGCAGGCGGGCGTTCTGCCGGCTGACCGCAAAGACCAGCCCTTGCTGCAGGCTGCGCTGCTCGTTCATCTGCTGCTGAATGCGCGCCGCTTCTTTTTCTAGCTCGGCCAAGCGACGACTGCCGTCTTGCAAGAGCAGCTTGGTCTCTTTGTCCTCTTGCTCTTGGTGGCGCAAGAACGCGGCCTGGTGCAAGAGCGCGGACTCGACGATCTGATCGACGGCGATTCCGAATGCCGAAAGAGACGCTGCGACGATCTGCCGCTTGAGCGCTACCGGCGTGTCGCTGGGCAGCGTGTGCAAAAGGCTCAGCGTCTTTTCGACGCGATCTTGGTCTTCGTTGGACAGCCCGGCTTTGCGCAGCACCGTGGCGACGTCGATGTCGATCTGCGGCACTTGCTGTGGCAAATCGGGCGATGCGGCCGGTGGCACGGGATCGACGGCGGCTTGGTTGCTCGGAGGCGGTGATGGCTCAACCGCGGCAGACTTGCCGGCGGCAGGCGGGCGAGTCGAGCGCGACTTGCCACCATCCCCTTTGGCATAGCGGGCGATCAGATCATCCACCACGGCGGCTTCGCTTGCGGCCGCGGATCCCGTCGAATCAGTCGGTGCAGAGGAGGTCGCAGCAGACGGTTCAGCATCCCCTTCTTCACGTACGACAAACAGATCCAGAAGGGCGTCACCAAAGCCTTTCTTCTTTTCCGCCAAGCAAACCTCCGCCATCAGGCTACTGCGTTGGCCAAACGTGGGTCAAGCAACCGCAGTCGTCGGGGTCTGTGGGACGGGCTCGGGATCGCGACGCAGGAACAGCCACAGGCCAAAGACAAACAGCGGGATCGAGATGATCTGCGAGGTCGAAAGAACGCCCCACAGCACTCCGCGCTCGTCGTTGCGGAACACTTCACACAGCGAGCGCACAATGGCGTAGCCGATCAGCATGGCACCGATGACTTCGCCCTCTTTCCGACGGCGCGGACGGACGTAGTAGTACGTGAAGGCGAACAGCGCCAAGCAGCCGATCGATTCGTATAGCTGCGTCGGATGCACGGGGATCATCGGGGCGCTCGCCTGGATGAGGTGCGCGTCGTACTGCGCTCGCCACGGGCTGCTGCCGATGGGAAAGCGGATGCCGACGGGGCTAGACGTCTCTTTACCGTAGCAACAGCCGTTGAAGTAGCAGCCCAGACGACCGAAGAACAGACCAACCAAGATCGGCGGCGCGGCGAGATCGGCGATGCGCCACCAGCGCAGCTTATGTCGACGCGTGAAGTAAAAGGCATAGCCAGTCGCCAGCAAGAAGCCGCCGTAGTAGGCGAGACCGCCGCGCCACAGCTTGGCCCAGGCCAGGCAGTCGCGCGGGGGGTAACAGACGCCGCGCGCCGTGTCGCACAGGTAGTCATAGCCGCACTGCTTGGCATCGGTGCAGTGGCGGACCAGCGCGTCGATGGCCGGAACCTGCGTCGGATCGATGCACAGGTTCACGTAGTCCATGAAGTGTCCGTCGGCGATCACGTGCAGGATGCGCGAGCCGAGGACTCCGAAGATCGTCATGTACAGGTTGATGTCGAGAATCTCGTCGGGATCAAGGTCCAGCTTGCGCGCCTCGCGGATGGTGATCAGCGCGGCGATGGCCAGGCCCAGCGTCAGAAATGTGAAGTAAGCGGGAAAGGTGATCTCTCCGAGGAGAGGCAGGACGAACTTAAACAGGATGGGCTTCACGGCGTGCGCACTATAGCCCGGTCGCTGCCGCGTGCTTCACGATTCGTGGCGCGGCTCAGCGGTGGACCCAAGGGCGATGTGGGGTAGGCGCGGTTGGGGCTGCTATTCGTCGCTGCGCGCCGCGATGCGGTGGCTGGCCAGGTGGCCGCCGATCCAGCGATGCGCCGCCAGCAAGCCCAGGGGCGAGACCATGGCGATCAGGCCATACACAAGCCACATAAACTCGGTGTTCTGTGGGCCTTCCGCCGGGCAGTAGTGGGCGAGAAACCAGCCCGAGTACATGCCGGTAACCACCTTGGTCAAGAACCAAGGGAACTGACCGATGCCCATGTACTGCGCGGTCTTGCCGGGCGGCGCGATTTCGGCGATGTACTGCAGGAAGCGGGGCTGCCACAGCGCCTCGCCCAGCGACGTCAAGAGCAAGTTGAGCAAGAGCAGCGTCGGGCTAGGCCCTAGCGCCAGCAAGAAGGTCGGAACGGCCATCACGGTCGTGCCGACGACCATCATGCGATACACGTTGGCTCGGGCGGTTACGGCCGTGACGATCGGCGTCAAGACAAAGATCAGAAGCGGGCTCAGCCCAGAAAAGAATTCGAAGTTCTGGCTGACCAGGGGCGTGCTGCGATAGGCGCGCTCGATGTACAGCGGCAGCGTCAGCCAGGCATGCGCAAACAGCGTCTGTACTGGCACGACGATGAAGATAAAGAACGTAAACGGGCCATTGCGCAGAGGGTGCTCGGACAGCCAGCGACGGATGCGGCTGGACAAAGGCGGCTCGGGAGTGGCGGCCAGGTCATTGCGGGCGGCGGCTAGGCTGCGAGCGACGACGGCCGAGACATCATTCGATGCGGAATCGCTGCGCTTGCGCAGGCCCAACGCAGCGGCGAGCACACCCACGATGCTGAGCGCAGCATAGACCCACAGCACGCCTGTGATGCCGTTTGGCGGCAAGAGCTTTTCACTGAAGTGCCGCACGCGCGGCGAGAGCAGGCCTGAGGCGAACGCGCCGAGGTTGGTGAACGAATAGATGAGCGCAAAGCCCAGCGCCGTGGTCTTTTCGTCGGTGTAGTGCTTCACGGCGGCGTACAGCGTCGGCTGGAAGGTTCCGTAGCCAACGATGATGCACAGCATGCCGGCCGCGACGATCCAGTGCAGCGGGCCCCACAGCCCCGGCGATAGGTGCAGGGTTTCACCCAGAGCGATCAGCGTGCGCCCGACGATCATGGTCAGCAGCCCGAACAAGAGCGCGCGACGGATGCCCCAGCGATCACCCAAGCCGCCGAGCAGAAACATCATGCCGGTGATGCCACCGGAAAACAGCGCCACCATCTGACCAGCGTGAACGTCGCCGAGCGCGATGTTTTCCGACAGGAACTTGGTCATGACGGTGAGCGTGCCGAAATAGATCACGCCCTCCATAAAGGCTGGGACGTTGATGCCCCACTTCAGCGCCGACGGAGAGCCGGAAAAGTCGCGGAACGGCTGCATCAGCTCGTGCAGTGCCTGCGCCACCGACGACGGCTTGCCTTCGGGCGGGTCGCCTGACGTTCCCGCATTCGGCGGTGTCTTGGGCTTGGCGCCACTCATCTTCGCACCCCTGTCTCCGTCGAGAACAGCGGCTTCACCGACGGAAGGCTAGCGCGCGTCTGGATCCGCAGGCGCTTCCATGGGGTGCCTTGGTAGGTTGAGGTCATCATTTCGCATTATTACGCGAGCCAGTAGCCTTCGACTAGCCGCTGAATGCGAAGAGTTTCGCCAGATCACGCGCGCTGGCGGCCTCAACAGCTGGTGAGGTGAGCGCTCTGCCTACGGCTTTTGCTGTGCTTCGACCTGTTCACCGAGGCGGTCAGCCAAGGCTTCCAGGGCCGGGCGGGCAAAGGTCGCGTTGAAGATGTGTGGCGCGTGTAGCTGGGGCAAAGGCAGCGACTCGTGGAGCACCTTGATGTAGTGCTCGTTGAGCGCCGAGCGCTGTCGCTGCAGGCTGGCCGCGCGCAAGACCGCGGACAGTGCATCTGCAGGGACCTCAGCTGCAGTCTGAGACTCGATTTCAGAAGCCGCAGAAGCGGCCGGGCCCGCCAGTAGCTCGTCGAGAGCCAGCGAGTTCACGCCACTTTTGAAGCGGGGCGGATACAGCCGGTTGACCACCACCGGGCCCAGGTGGATGCCCAGGCCGCGCAGCCCTGCCGAGAGCTGGACCGTTTCAGACACGGGCAGGTCTTCGGCCAAGGTCACCAGCACCGCCAGTGTGCGTGCCGGGTCGGTGAGCAGCGACAGGCAGTCGCGCGCCGGGCCAGTCAGCGGTCCTTCCGGCACGGTGTCGCAGATGACCTTGGGAATCGCCAGCAGAGTCAGCACATGCCCCGTCGCGGGGCCGTCGAGAATCACCAGATCGAAGCGCGGCCGCCCAGAGACCGTCTCGGTCGTGTGGAACCAGGCCTTGCCCAGCATCGAATAGTCATAAAGGCCAGGGATGGCGCGCAGGAACGCGCGGACGACGTCGCGCTCGAAGACTTGGCGATACAAAAATGCCGAGCGCAGGACCATGACGCCGTACTCGCGCAGCGACGCTTCAGGGGTCATGTTGACGCCCCACACGTTGGTATCGATGGGCTGCACTTCTGAAAAGTTGTGCGAGACACC
The DNA here is from genome assembly GCA_964554495.1 of uncultured Myxococcales bacterium. Lineage (GTDB taxonomy): Bacteria > Myxococcota_A > Polyangia > Palsa-1104 > JAEUJZ01 > JAEUJZ01. Next base: position 43,218 of record CAZKOY010000022.1, on the reverse strand, counting down.
AAACAAGCGCGGCAGGCGGTCCTTCGACTTCACTTGGGCCAGCAACACGCGCTTGCCTCGGCGGGCCGCCGCAAGCGCCAGAGCGCACGCCACCGTTGTTCTGCCAACCCCGCCCTTGCCGGCGACGATCAGCAGCCGACGATCGAACAGGGTAGGGTGACTCGGCCGTTCCTGCGGCATTCGTACCGTCGCACGCTATCGCGCTCCCTCGGTCCCTGTCAACGCTCGGCTTCCCGTGGGCGCGACGTCTTTGCCGCGCCGAGGGCTGGCCTGCACGGGCCCGGTCGAGCGTGCGGGCAGCTTCGGGTGCGGACGGCCACGCAGCGACGGAACTCCCTAGATTCAAGAGTTTTTGCTGCTTCTAGATTACAAAAACTATCTGATAGAAAATTCCGGTGTATGATCGGCTTCCAACTTGGCGGCCGATACGGTTTAGGAGAACAAGGAAATGCAGTTCACATTTCCGACTGATGCTCAAGAGCTTGCAACGCTGCGGGTGGACGCCTGCGCGCTGATTCTCTTTGAAGGAGAACAGAGCGATAGCCCGGTACTGAGAGCGCTGGATCAAGCCCTCTCTAACGTCCTGTCTTCCGTGCTGGAAGAGGAGCAGTTTACCGGCAAGAAAAATCAGTCATTTACATTACATACACACGGCAGGGTAGGTGCGAGCCGTGTGCTGATTGTGGGGGCCGGGAAGCGCAAGGATTTCCAGCTTAATGATGTTCGCTTCCTTACGGCTCGCGCAGTCCGAATGGCCAATCCAACCCGCGTGCGCAGCATGGGTATCGTGCTTCCTGCGCTGGATTCCGATGCCGCAGAGCGCGTTGGCCAGTTCGTAAGCGAAGGGGCTCTTCTGGCCTCGTATCAATTTGACAAGTACCTGACAGGAGAGCGCAAGAAGCCTGTGCTTCTGCAGGATGTCCGGCTGCTGCCCGCGGTACCAGGGACCGTGCCGACGGACGCATCGGCGAGCCTGGCAAGCGCGAGCCACAGCGAGGCGTTTCAGCGCGGCGTCACGCGAGGTCGGGCGGTGGCGCAGGGCGTGGCCTTGGCCCGCGATCTTGTCAATGAGGGCGCCAATCAGATGACGCCGCGTCATCTGGCGACCCTGGCCGATCAGCTTGCCCGAGAGCGCGGCCTTGAGCTTTCGGTCTTCGGTCCCCAAGAGTGCCGCGAGCAGGGCATGAATCTCTTTCTGGCTGTGGCGCAGGGCTCTAGCGAGGAGCCACGCTTCATCCACCTGACGTATCGCCCCAAAGAGACGCCGCGCCGTCGGGTCGTCCTGATTGGCAAGTCGGTGACCTTCGACTCGGGTGGGCTTTCCATAAAGACCGTCGAAGGCATGCTGGACATGAAGATGGACATGGGGGGTGGCGGCGCCGTCTTGGGGGCGATGTCGGCGCTGAGCCAGATCGGCTGCGTCGACGAAGTCCACGTCTTGTGTGCCGCGACCGAAAACATGCCAGGAGGCGCGGCCTACAAGCTGGGCGATGTGCTGCGCGGTCTGAACGGAAAGACCGTCGAGATCAACAACACCGATGCCGAAGGACGCCTGACTTTGGCCGATGCGCTGAGCTATGCAGTGGACCGCATCAAGCCGGATGTCATCCTGGACTTTGCGACGCTGACCGGCGCTTGCGAAGTGGCGCTGGGGTCGCACACCGCCGGCCTGATGAGCACCAACCAAGAGGCCGCCAACGCGCTGCTGAGCGCCGCCCGCGCAGCCGGTGAAGACATGTGGCAGCTTCCGCTGCCTGAACGTCTGGGCGAGGTTCTAAAGAGCGATATCGCCGATATCAAACAGTGTGGCGACCGCAAAGGCGGCTGCATTACCGCAGCGCTGTTTCTCAAGGAGTTCGTCGGAGACACGCCTTGGGTTCACGTCGACATGGCCGGCCCCGTCAAAGCCACGCAGGAGTGGGGGCATCACGGCAAAGGCGCGACGGGATTCGGGGTTGCCTCGATTGTGGAATTCCTGCTGTCCCGCAGCTAGGCGCCCACCGCCACGGGCTCTGACGATATAATCCGCAAGTCGTCTCATCGAACGTCAGGAGATCGGCATGAGCCTGTCCGCAACCTCGTCTTGCAAGTCTGTACTGGCGTCGCTGTTCTTGGCAGCGGCGCTGTCGTTTACATCTGGCTGCTATCACGTCCACGTCGTTGTTCCCAACACCGCTCCGACGGATTTCCATCGCCAGTGGGTCAATGGCTGGCTGTGGGGCGCTGTCGGTGGAGGCGTCGACACGGCGCGCTTCTGCGGCGGTCGCCCGCTTGCCCGCATCAGCACGCATCGCTCCTTGGGCAACATGTTTCTGTCGTGGCTGACCTTTGGCATCTATACGCCTTCGACGGTGACGGTTGCCTGCGGCGGTGGTTCTGGCTATGTGGCGCCCTCGGGGTATCCACAGCCCGGTTATATGCCGCCACAGCCTCAGCCGTATTACCCGGCGCCGCAGCCGCAGCCACCTGGTTACTACCAGCCGGCGCCGCCGCCGCGGCCTGTGTACCCGGCACCGCGTGCATATTAAGTCGCAGCGGTCTTTGATTTCGCCGTAACGCCGACCGTGCCGCGTCGCAGAGGCTCGTGGGGGGCCTGCGTTGATCTCAACGCTCAGGAGCTATTGCATGTCGTTTTCGCGCTGCTCTTTGGTTCGCTATCTCGCCGCCTGTTCCCTGCTGTTTTTTTGCGCGTGTCCAACGGGGGGACCCACAGGAAAGGCACCCCTTGTCAAGGATCCCAAGAGCGGGCCGAGCGAGGCGGTGGCGCTGGGCAAAAAGCCAGTCGTCCCGGCGCGGCCTGCCGAAAACGCACCATCTGCCAGCCGGCGTTTGGCGGGCGATGCAGCGGGAGCCGCCACACTGACGGAGCGCGTGCAGAGTTACTTCGCAGGCAACGTCGGTCGACGCATCTATGTTCAGCTCGACAAGCCGCTGTACAAGCCCGGCGAGACGGTCTGGGTTCGCACCTGGGACTTGCTTGCGCGCAGTCTTTCCGCTGCTCCGGCCTCGGTCGAAGGCATCCATATTGAGCTGATCAGTCCGCGCGGTGCCGTGGTTGCCAAAAAGCGCGTGCAGCAAAAAGACGGCATGGCCCAGACCGACTTCGAACTGGCCGAAGGCATCGACGGCGGCGAGTACACCCTGCGCGCCACCAGCTTCGATGGTCAGCGCAGCGAGCGCCCACTGATCGTCTCGACCTATGAAGCGCCGCGCCTGAAGATGAAGCTGGAGTTTGTCCGCAAGGCCTACGGTCCTTCCGACGAAGTGACGGCGACCATCGAGGTCAAGCGCGCTACCGGAGAGCCCCTGCGCAACCATCCGCTCAGCGGCTTGGTGCGCCTGGACGGTCAGGATCTGCCGCGCGTGGCGCTATCGACCAATGCAAGCGGCGAAGGTCTAGTTCGCTTCACGCTGCCCGGACAGATTGAGGTCGGCGATGGCTTGCTGACCGTGCTGGCCGATGACGGAGGACTGACCGAGTCAGTGGCCAAGCGCATTCCGATCATCGTGCGCAAGCTGGCGTTTTCGCTGTTTCCCGAAGGCGGTCAGCTGATCGAGGGCCTGCCGGGTCGCGTGTATTTTGAAGCCAAGACACTTCTGGGCAAGCCCGCCGATGTCAGCGGCCGCATCGTCGACGATCATGGCGCTCTGGTTGCTCGCTTCGAGAGCGTGCGCGATGGTCTGGGGCGCTTTGACTTTACTCCAGCGACGGGCCGCAGCTATCACGCCGAGATCGACAAACCGGTTGGGGTTAGCGAGCACTACGCCCTACCGCTTTCGTCGCGCGAGGGCTGCGTGCTGCGCAGCTTCGATGATCTAGACGGCGAAGTTCTGGCGCTGCGCGTCGCCGTGCGCTGCAGCGAGCCACGCAAGGTGTTGGTGGTCGGGATGCTGCGAGAAAACCTGCTCGATGCGGCAGCCGTACAGGTGCCGCGCAGCGATGCCGCGATTGTCTATCTGCAGCCTCAGGCCAAGGCTGGTGAAGGCAACGACAGCGGCGACAAGCTGGCACGCGCGCAGGGCATCGCCCGCGTCACGGTTTTCGACGACAAGATGAACCCCCTGGCCGAGCGGCTGATCTATCGCAACCGCCGCAACCGTCTTCAGGTTCAAGTCGAGCCGCATAAGAAGAGCTATTCGCCGCGTGACCAAGTCACGCTATCGCTGACCACGCGCGACAGCCAGGGCCAGGTCCAGCCTGCAACCTTGGCGCTGTCGGTCGTCGACGACACCGTCCTGTCTTTCGCCGACGACAAGACCGGCCACATGCTGTCCCGTCTGTACCTAGAACCCGAGCTTCCCGGCAAGATCGAAGAACCGAACTTCTACTTCGACCTAGCTGAAGAGAAGTCGGCCTTGGCGATGGATCTGCTGATGGGGACGCGGGGGTATCGCCGGTTTGAGTGGCTGCAGATCTTGGCGCCACCGAGCCCGACGACGACAGGCGCTTCGGCAGTGGTTCAAGGGGGAGACTTCGCGGGCCTGCGCAAACCCGGAGCAGCCCCAGCGACGCCGATGGCTCCACCGCCACCGCCTGCCGTGATGCCAGCGGAGCCTGCTGCGCCGATGGAGAAGCAGCAGGCGGCCAAAGCGCTGCCCAACAAAGCACCGCACGGGCAGGCGATGCCGGCCCTGCCTCGCGTGGCCGCGGGCAAGCGTGAGCTAGCTGCAGCGAAGCCCATGCCGGCCGCGATGGCTCCCCCGATGGCCGAGGTTTCCGTCGACGCCAAGCTTGCGAAAGAGGCGGAGGCCATGCCGCCCATGGCCAAGAAGCGCGCGTTTGCCGGTGGGGGTGGCGAAGAAGCCAAGCGAGACCGTGCCGCACGGCTGCGGCGCGATGAGGTCGGCTTTGGCATCGAGGATCGCGATGACGATGAGGGGCCGCGTGGCGAGCCAATGCCCGTCGAAGCGACGTGGGCTCCGGTGCGCGTCTTTCCAGCGCCAACCTATGCCGGCGACTACAGCGGGCCGCGCACCGATTTTCGCGAGACCATCGCCTGGCTGCCCGAGGTCCATACTGGAAAAGATGGCACAGCGACGGTGACGTTTTATCTGTCGGATGCGGTGACTTCGTTCCGCGTAATCTCAGAGGGCGCAGGTGGCGGGGCCGCTGGTCGGGATGAGACGGTGCTGAAGTCCAACCTGCCATTTAGCATGGCGGTCAAGCTGCCGACTGAGGTCAGCGCGGAAGACAAGATCCGCCTGCCGCTTGTGCTGAGCAACGAGCGCGACAAGCCACAGACGATTGAGCTAGAGGCGCGCTTTGGTGAGCTACTGGTGTTGGAAAAGCCGGTTGCACGCACGGGAGGCACCGTCGCGGCCAACGCACGCGAGGCACTGTTCTATCCGCTTGCGGTAAGCGGCAAGCAAGGCAAGACCGAGGTTCGTTTTGCCGCAAGTGCAGCGGGTCTGCGCGACGAGTTTGTGCGTGAGCTTCGCGTCACGCCGCTGGGCTTTCCGCAGCAGATCAGCAAGAGCGGTCAGGTGCAAGGCAGCCTGCAACACGAAGTCGACTTGGGCACTGCCATGCCAGGGACGATCGATGGCACGCTGAAGCTGTATCCCTCGCCTGTGGCGACGATGATCTCGGGCTTGGATGGCATGCTGCAGCAGCCCAGCGGCTGTTTTGAACAGACCTCGTCGACCAACTATCCGAACGTGATGATCCTGCGCTACCTCAAGCAGCAGAACATCCAAGACCCGCGCATCATGGAGCGCGCCGCCAAGCTGATCGACGATGGCTACAAGCGGCTGGTGTCCTTCGAAACGAAAGAGAAGGGCTATGAGTGGTTCGGTGGCCTGCCCGCGCACGAGGCGCTGACTGCGTACGGCCTGCTGGAATTCCTCGACATGAAAGAGATTTCCGATGTCGATGGCGAGATGGTGGCCCGCACGATGACGTGGCTGTCGGCGCGGCGCGATGGCAAGGGCGGCTACAAGCGCGATCCCAAGTCGCTCGACAGCTTTGGCGCAGCTTCACCGGAAGTGACGAACGCCTACATCACGTACAGCTTGACCGAGGCAAAGCAGAGCGGGCTCGACGCCGAGATCGAGGCGAGCGCTCGCTTGGCCAGCGAGACGCGCGATGCGTATCTGCTGTCGCTGGTCACCAACACGCTGCTCAATGCGGGGCGGGCACAGGCCGGGCGCGATGCCGCCAAGCGCTTGGCTGAGCTACAGGATGCCGACGGCGGCTTCACCAAGGCCGATCACAGCATCACGCGGTCGACGGGCAGCAACCTGCATGTCGAGACGACAGCGCTGGCCATGATGGCGCTGCTCAAGGCCGGTGGCTTCGACGATCCAGTTCGCAAAGCGGTGGAATGGCTGACCAGCCATCGCGGTGGCTTCGGTGCCTGGGGTGCGACGCAGGCGACGGTGCTGGCGCTCAAGGCTATGACAGCGTACGCGACCGCGGCATCTCGCATGGCCAGCGATGGCTCGGTGACGCTCTTGGTAAACGGTGCGCGAGTGGCGACGCTTTCGTACGAGGCAGGTCACCGCGAGCCACTGGTTTTCGACAGCCTGGGCCAGCACCTGAAGCCGGGGAAAAACACGCTAGAGATTCAGTCGACCAGCCAGGGCCCGCTGCCGTTCTCGCTGGGCATCGAGTACCGCGCGCTGACCCCCGCCACCAGCCCCGAAGCCAAGGTCGATCTGCAGACCGCGCTGGAACGCCAGCAAGTGCGCATGGGCGAGTCGGTGCGGCTCAATGTGACGCTGACCAACAAGACGGCAGGAGGCCTGCCGATGACGCTGGCCCGCGTCGGGATTCCTGGTGGTCTGAGCTTCCAGACCTGGCAGCTAAAAGAGCTTCGCGAAAAGGGCGCGATCGCGTTTTACGAGACGCAGGCGCGGCAGGTGATCTTGTACCTGCGTGAGCTCAAGCCAAGCGAGGTCGTCAAGCTGCCGATTGATCTATTGGCGACGGTGCCTGGGACCTATCGCGCGCCGGCCAGCAGCGCATACCTGTATTACAGCGACGACCACAAGACCTGGACCGACGGCACCCGCATCAACATCGAGCCCTAGTACTCACGACCGTGCGGCGCTTTTGCCGCGGCTGCGCTGGCCCCGAACCGTGCCGGCGCCGCGCAGATTTTTTTCGTCGCTGCAGCCGGTCACTTCTACAATTCGCTCTCCGTTTGCTGCCATCGCAACCGCCATCCTCGGAGACAACGCATGCGTAAGGTCCTGGCCCTGGTCTTTTGTTTGAGCATCCTGTTTATCGCCACGCGCGCCATCTTGGCCGAGCAGGCCAAGCGGGCCAGTCCACACGAGCAAGTGTCCGCAGTCCTCGACGGAAAAAAGGTCACGATCGAGTACGGTCGGCCGCTTATGAAAGGTCGCAAGATCTTCGGCAAGCTGGTTCCCTTTGGCGAGGTCTGGCGCGCTGGCGCCGATGAGGCGACGACGCTTTCCAGCGAAGCAAACCTGAACATCGGCGGACTGAAAGTACCCAAGGGCACGTATTCACTGTTCACGCTGCCAGGGGAAAAAGAGTGGATGCTGATCGTCAACAAGAACGCCAAGCAGTGGGGCGCCTATAGCTATGACGCGAAGCAGGATCTGGGACGCACCAAGCTTGCGGTCCGCGCGTTGCCGACGCCAGTTGAGCAGTTCACGATCACGCTGGATGCGCAGGGCAAAAAAGGCACGCTGAAGCTGTCCTGGGAACAGACCGAAGCCAGCGTGGCCGTGACCGTGGAATAACCGCGCGTCGTAAGGCCGGCGGGCAGACCGTCAGATGCCGAAGCGCAGCGAGACACGCGGACCGACGGTCAGATAGATCGGGATGCGCGCCAAGTCGGTCAGAAAAGCGTGATAGCGAAGGGCGACGCCGACCGAAATGCGGCGCGTGATTAGATAATCCGCGCCCAAGCCCAGCGATGCGCCGACGTTGAGCGCGTGCTCGATGGTTGGGGCCTTTTGGTTGCCGCTGGGGTTGGTGCTGCGGTACAGGCCGAGCACGCCGATGTTGGCCTCGAAAAACGGCACGATGCGCACGACATCCAGCGCATAGACCACGCCGGCTGAGGCATGCCAGCTTGCGAGATCGCCCCCCGGATCGCCTTTCATCGACGCATCCTCGGGCTCGATCGGCGACAACGGATGCGCCGTTGCGCCCGCCAATAGCTGCACACCGACGGCGTCGGTGATGCCGTACGCAACATGCAGGCTGGCGCCCCCACCTGAGGCCTGGCGATTTTCCAGATAGGTCAGGCCGTATTGCGGCTGCAGGCCCAGCGTGAATTCGCGCTGCTCGGCCCAGGCGGTCTGCGCGGTCAAAAGGACCCCCACAGACCCCAGCAGCAGACGCACAGACGAAGCAGTCAGCAGAGCAAGTCGGAAAGCCATCGGCCGCTACTGCGTACCACGCTCTGCCTCGCCGTGCAGCCAAAACCTCTGCGACGGATCCGCAAAATCGCGCGAGGCTTGCGCTGGCACTTGCTTGTCGGGAATGGCTCTGCGCACTCTGTCTGGGTGAAGCGAGCGAACACGTCGTCGACTGCGCCGCGACCGCTGCGGGTGGGCTTGGTCAGCTCGGTCGGGGGGCACCTAAAAGAGCTGCTAGAGCTTCTGCCGCTGCTTGCGCGCTGCGATGTCTTCTTGGTGCTCAACGACGAAGCGCCGTGGCTGTCGGCTGAGTCGCTGCCTGCTCAGCCGGTGCTGCGTCGCTATCGCATCGTGCATGCCGAGCGCGATGCTCGCCAGCTTATCAACCTGGGCGAGGCCGCGCACCTGCTTCTGCGCGAGCGCCCCGATCTGCTGATCTCGACGGGTGCCTCGCCGGCTGTGCCGTTTTTTTTGTTGGGGCGAGCGCTGGGCATTCGCACGCTGTTCATCGAAGACTTCAACCTGGTCGAGCAGCCCTCGCTGACCGCGCGCCTGGTGTACCCGCTTGCGCATGACTTTTTTGTGCAGTGGCCGCAGCTTGTCTCGCAGTTTCCGCGCGCCCGCTATGCTGGGCCGCTGTTTGTGCCGGCGCCTGCCGATTCTGCGACGGAAACCATGGCTTATTCCAAGACCGCGGTTGATGCGCCGCGGCTGTTTGTCGCCTTGGGCACCAGCGATCGGCCGATGACGCGCCTGCTTCGCTGGCTGGATGAGCTGATCGAAAAAGGCGATCTCGCAGGGCCCGTCTTGCTGCAAGGCACCGTCGGTGAATATCAGCCTCGTCACGTTCGCTGCGTGCCCATTTTGCCCGAGCCTGTGCTGATCGAATACCTGCGCTACGCGCAGCGCGTCCTCTGTCACGGTGGCTGTGGTGTGCTGGGCACTTGCATGAAGCTTGGGCGCCGACCGATCGCCATTCCGCGACGGGCCGACTTGGGCGAGGCGATCAACGATCACCAGATCATGCTGTGCCGTGCGCTGTCGGACCAAGGCCAGGCCACGCTGTGTCAGACCCAAGCGGATCTGCAAGCGGCGCTGGCCCAGCCCGAGAGGCCACCCAGCCCGGCCACGAACGAGCCGGCGGCGGGTTCAGCGCAGGGATCGCTGCATGCGGCGGTGGCGCAGATCTTGTCGACGCTGGCCCTGGAAAAATCGCGTCGTCCGACGTAGGCCATCGGCGGCCCGGTCGATCGTTAAAAGGGGTCGCGGGGCTTGCTCTGCGTCGGGGCGTGCGGCTCGCCTTACGAGGCGTTCGGCGTGGTGGGCGCGCTGCTGGAGTTCGTCGAGCTTGCCGCTATCGGGCTCACGGCCGGCATGTCGGCCTCGTCTGTGGTCTCTTGGACCTTTGGAATCAGCGGCGCATGGAAGGTGCGACTGAGCAGCGTATAGTCATGCGCGGCCACGGCCATAACGACGCGATCGGGGACCTCTTCCAGCGGAATATCCAAGCGCTTGAAGTCTTGGCTGTAGCGGTACTTGGCTTTGCCTTTTTCGACGAAGCCCTCGATGCGCATCAGCGTCTCGGTGCGAATCTGTTCGCGTCCGATCGAGCCGTAGCCTTCGATGATCGGCAGATCCTCGCGGCCTGCGCGGTGAACCATCTTCAGCACCAGATCGAAGCTGCTGTTGATGCGCTGCACCCGCACGCGCATGCCGTCCCCGCTTACGACATCGCGCAGCGAGACATTGGCTGTCTCGTACCACGAGATGCGGGGTAGGGGATGGCCGGGCGAATCGGTGAGGCGCTCGTTGAACGCTCGCACAGCGGTACGAAGTCCCTCGACGATCTCTAGGTACTTGATCACGACGGCCTGCGACAGGACGGTGTGTCGCTGCGCGAAGTCAACGTCAAGCTGAGCCAGGTGCTTGGCCGCTGCCGTCTCGCTGTCGGCGATATTCAGCAAGCGGGCGCGCATGGATGCTGGCTTGTCACTGTCCTCGCCGGGCGGGTAGGCCGCCGAGGTCGAAGGCGGGACCAAGGTGCCGGGCGGAACGAGCACAGACACAGGTCGCGAAGTGGATACCGAGAGTCCTTGGGGCCGAGGCGGAGACGGCTGGCTGCTGCCGCCCTCTGCACTGCCCCCCGCAGGTGCATCGAGATTGGCCATGGCAGCAGTATAAAGGAAAAACCTCGGTCACAGACGCTCGACGACCGCCGGTACTCTCCGTCGACGAAGGCGCGCCAAGACGCGGTCTGGACGGCGCGATATGTGGCACCGCGTGGGCCGCGCCGGGACCGCATTGGGCAGCGTTTGGGCGGATCCACACAGCCGCTTCTTTACAGGGCAAAAAAACAGCGCGTAGGATGCCTGCCATGGCGCCCTCTGAGCTTGCAGCCCTTCTGGTTGGCGAGACCTCGCGCATCGAGTGGAAGCAGAGCAGCGATGCGAGCTATCTGTTGCCTGCGGTCTGCGCCCTGGCCAACGATCTGGAAGGCTGCGGACAGCCGGGGTACCTGCTGATCGGCGTCGACAAGCACGGCCATCCCGTCGGGGCAACCGATGACCGCAGGCAGCCCCTTCTTGCAAGCGGCCAAGCCACCGACGAAGCGCTGCAGAAGCTGTCGAGCCGCATCTTGTCGACGAAGCTTTGGCCGCATCCGTCGATCGATCTGTCGGCGCAGGCTGTACATGGCCAGACCGTGATCGTCATCACCGTGCAGCCGGCCGAGGTTCCCCCGGAAGTGAAGGTCGATGGCGTGGCCTGGGTTCGCGTCGGAACGACGACTCGCCGTGCCAGCGATGCCGATCTGCAGCGTCTGCGCGAGCGTCGCCCGCTGGCGCGGCAGCCCTTTGATCTGCGTCCGGTCCCCGGTGCGGGACTCGATGACTTGGCCATGTTGGATCTGCGTCCGCGCTATCTGATCGAGCGCGATGAAGCCGAAGATCCTGACTCGTTTCCGTCGCTGTCGCGCTGGCTGGTGCAGCGCGGCTTCGGTCATGAGGTACAAGGCGCTTTCGTGCCCAATGCCGCGGCGCTCTTGGTCTATGGCACAAGCCCGCAGCGCTTTTTTCCAGGGGCGACCATTGAGCTGGTTCACTACGCCGAAAGCGACGTCGATTCGCAGGTCCTGTTTCGCAAGACGATCCAAGGCACCGTGCCCGAGCAGCTTGAGGTTCTGAAAGTTCAGCTGGGCGCGCTCAACACCGCGCGGCCGGTGGTCTCGTCGGGGATTCAGATCGGGTATCGCGATCAGTACCCCGAAAAAGCGCTGTATGAGCTGGCGCGCAACCTGGTGCAGCACCGCGTGTACGAAGGCACCCATTCCCCGGCGCGCATCGAGTGGTATGCCGATCACGTCGAGTTTCTAAACCCCGGCGGTCCCTTTGGCCGCGCCAGCGAGGGCGAGTTCGGGGACCACTCGGACTATCGCAACCCGACGCTGACGCAGCTTCTGGTCGACAGTCACTATGTCGAGAGGCTGGGCCGCGGCGTGCGCTTGGTGCGAGCGCAGCTTGAAAAGAACGGCAACCCACCGCTGAAGGTCGAGAGCAACGGCTTTACGCGCGTGCTGGTCTTTGCGTCGGGAACGCGGGGTACGGCATGAAGACGCTGACCTTTTTTAACCACAAGGGCGGCGTCGGCAAGACCACGCTGACCGCGCATGTCGCGCACATGCTGGCGCAGCTTGGTGTGCGCGTCGTCGTCCTCGACTATGACCCGCAGTGCAATGTCAGCTTGGCGCTCTTGGAGGTGCGGCGCCTGTCCGAGATTCAAGAGGCCACAGAGGAAGAGGGGCGGACCGTCGCAGCCTGCCTGTCCGACGTGCGGCGCGGGCGCGGCCTGCTGCGGGAGCCTGCGCTGACCGAGGTCGCCGAGCGCCTGTGGCTGCTGCCTGGTCACTTGGACTTCGCCCTGTTCGAACAGCCCCTTGCCGAGTGCTGGCCCAGGGTCATGGCCCAGGACAACCAGCGGGCGCTCGACGTCGTCTTGGCGCTTTCCGCCTTGGCGCATCGCGCAGCCGCTGCGGTGGCGGCCGATGTCGTGCTGCTCGATGTCGGGCCCAGCCTGGGGGCGCTCAACCACGCGGCGCTCATCGCCTGCGACGCGGTGATCGTGCCGCTGATGCCGGATGTATTCAGCCTGCAGGCTCTGCGCAACATCGGCCCGCTGCTTCGCGAGTGGCGTGCCGACTGGCAGACGGTGGGCGAGCGCTTCTTGCGCCAGCATGACTACGCCGCCTATGCCGGGCACCGCTTCATGCCGCTCGGCTACGTCGTGCAGCAGCACACGATCGACGCCGACCGCTCGATGGTGGGCAAGGAGGCCTGGGACATGCTGGCCCCCAACTTTTTTGCGCACATGGTCTTGGGCTTGAAGCAGCCCGACTTCGATCCAAAGACCGCCATCCGCGTCGGAAACGACCCGCACTGCCTGGCCCAGGTGCCGCTGTTTCCAAGCTTGGTCGGCTTGGCGCAGTTCAATTCCAAGCCCATGTTCGCGCTGACGCAGGCCGACGCTGTGCGGGGGAACCAGAGCTATGAGGTTGCGAAGTGCAAGCGGGTGTTCGAGCAGCTTGCCAAAGAGCTCTGTCGCCGCCTACAGGTGCCGCTGCCGATACTTCCATAAAAAATATATGTGATACATGTTTGTCGCGAATAAATTTTTAAATTCAATTATTGAATTTGTCTGACTGTTGATTTGAAAAAGGCAGCAAGCGGAAGAACATCGCGTCGCGGCCGAGCCCACGTGGCTGATCCCGTAACGCGACAGCCTGGTAGCGGCCCCTGCGATGCCCTCGTGGCATCCACGCTACACATTCCGTGGACGTAAGGAGCCCAGGGCTCGGGATGCGCCCTGGCCTGCGATCTGTCGACGGTGCCTGTGTCTCTTGGGGGAAAGCAGGAAATAAGTCTTGCGCCGTATGAGACACTTCTTGGATAATTACCGTGCTGCACGTCTGGCATACCCACACCGCTTCACGCCTAAAGGGGACATATGAAGGGCGCACACGTCACGACGGTGATCCTGCATTTTGCCCATAGCCCATTCAGGCCATATTGGACACATAATCCCAATGTAGATGTAATTCATCAAAGTCCTAGCTTTGATGCTGGAACGGTTCGATCCCGCGATCCTAACTTGGTTCGCGTACCGCCAGCACAACGGAATCAATATGCACAATACCCAGCCACTGCAAGGGTAGATCAAGTAAAGATATTCAATTTAGTGAATGAGTTAATTTATTTTACTCGAACCGCCGATTATGATTGGGCTAAACTGGCAAATGTCAAACGATGCTGTGAAACGAGGACGCAGATTATGATCTGCATTCATGGATATGAGCGTGATACCGATAACAGCTATGTGCGGCGAGGCCGGAATGAACACGCCAGAGAAGATCCCATTCATTATCGCGCCTTGGCATACTTTATTCATCACCTGACGGTCGATCGAGAGACGCCGCTTAACATCTTGCTTTCAAGATGCTATGGGGCCCGATCGGAAAATTACTTGAAGAACCACGAGAACTTGGCCCAACTGACGCCGGATGATCTAAGGTCATCGTTTGCCTATAAATTCGCAAATACACTTGTGTGCAAGAAACGCGGGCTGCAGCTGCGCTTGACGGCACGGACCGGAGCATTGGCGTTTAACTATGAAACAGGGGAATCTTTGGTTCAATCAGAAGAAGCGCTTCTGGCTGTGCATGAGCTCAGAAGGCTACGTCACGAAATCGCGGAAATTGAAGACACAAATATACACGGAAGAAGCATAAGCGATTTTATGGATCTAAAAGCACAATTTGCGGTTGCGCGAAGAAGGGCTGATCACACTCCGACGAGAAGAAAGTACGGCAAATTGCTATATGAATTTAATGGCCAAGATGTCGTTGGAGCGTTTCGCGTCAAAATTACAAACAAATACCCACAGCAAACGCTGCTGCGTGGGTAGCCCATGGCTGAGTTCGCGAAGTTAGGGGACAAATGTGCCGCCGACGCAGCCCTGCATGGCGGTCGAGACGGAAAAAGTGGGGCTGTATAGCTGCTGGGTGTACGTCAGCTTGAGTCCGGCGTCGCTGAGCCGGCAGCCACCGACGCGATTTGTCGTGGGGCAGGCGCCGGTCGACCAGGTGCCGGGGGCGCAGTTGTTTTTGTAAACGTCGACGACGCTCTGCGGGCCGCTGTAATCGATGCAGACGCTGTTCTGCATCCGCGTATCACACGAGCCATTGGGCATCGCCGGATCACCTGAGCCACCGTCACCACCGCAGGCGAACAGAAACAGCAACACGATGGGAAGACGCATGCGTACGCTCCTTTTCATCGGGGACTTATGATTTTGAGGTCTTAGAAGCGGCCGGACACCGTCACACCGCCGCCCTGCTGAGTCGAATAGGGCAGGATGTGGACGCGCTCAAGAAAGCTGGGGCTGTTGCCGGGACGGCTACGCGCTCCCGCGATGATCATGGCCAGGCCGGCCACTTGCGCGGCACCGTCGAGCATCATCCAGGTCCAAGCCCAGAGCTGCTGCCCGGATGAGCCGAGGAAGTCGCCATCGCAGCGGCTCAAGGCACAGAAGCCACTTAGGAACGGTCCAGCGATAGGCAAGAACAGCGAAGAGCCGAGAGTCGACGGGCCTTCGAACATCGTCATCAGGCCGCCCATGATCAGCGCGGGCGTATAGCCGACGCTCAAGAGCACGATGCCGCCCGCGATCAGGCCGCTGCGTCGGCTGCCAGGCGTCTTGCTGTGGTGCAGGAAAAGCTCGTTGCCGCGGCGCTCCCAGCTTCCCTTGCCGGCCAGCAGCAGATCCTGGGGCAGAAGCAGCACGGCGCTGCTCGGCAAGGGTGTGGCGACAGGCGGAGCCGGCACATAGACCGAGTAGGGCGGAGGCGCGCTCTGCGTCGGCTCGAAGACAGGCTGAATCGCATACGGCTGCGTCGCCGCGGCGGGGGCTTCGGGCTGCGCCGTGCCCTGCGTCGACGGAGCGGCGGGCGCCGGCTGCACCTGAACTTGAACTTGCACATGCGGTGGCGCAGGCAGCGTTGCCTGCAGGGCGGCGACGGAAGGCGTCTGGGCAGCCGCCAGCGACAGACAAGCAAGCGGAGTTGCAGCCAAGGAAAATAGACAGAGAGAGAGACGCATCGTCGGGCTCCTTACAACGGGGGCGTGTGGATGGGGGGCACGGGGGCTTGGATGGTCGCCGCCGCGCGCTCATGCCCGAAGAAAAAGCAAAGCCAGTGCCAGCCACAAAACGGCCCATCACACCGGGCATCGCAGCATCACCCCGTCGGAACGCCCCGCAGAGAGGCACTGGACGAATTCGTCCAGTCCATACCGCTTGGTCGCGTTCGACCAACCCCCGATCCTTCTTGTCGGGCGCCGCCGGCCGTGTCCGCGACGAGGGCGCCCCTGTCTGTGCGTCTACTTCAAGATCATCTTGAGGTCGGTCCAGGTCACCGTGACGGTCAGCGTGTCGCCTTCTTTCGTCGCGGTCGGCGGCATCACCGTAACGGCCGCCAACGCGGCGGGTAGCTGCATGGTCCCCAAATCGGGCAAAGGCGGGGTTCCACCGTCGGGGCTGCCCATGCCGAAGTCTGGGATCAGCGCGCCGCTGGGCACGATGAAGGTCGCGGCCATGACAGGCGGGCTGGTGGTGCCGTTGCCGGTCAGCGTGAACTTGCCCGCTGAAAACGTTCCGCGCCCTTCGTTGCCGACGGCATCGCGGACCAGCTCAGGATAGGCGTACCAGACGCCAAAGGGGGCATCGCTGGGCAGCTGTAGCTTGCCGGACAGCGTCTCGCCGCCGCTTAGCACCAGCGACAGCAGCTTCGATGAATCGGCCGGTCCCAGAAAGACCTTGACGCTTTGGTTGGTCGGCAGCTTCTTGTCGTCGGCGATACGCAAAGACAGGTTGACTGGCTGGCAGCGCTGCACCGAAGCCGGGGTGGCCTCCATCGCGACGGGAGTCGGCGGCACGCGATCGCCGTCGGGGTTGGCTTCGACCGACAGCTTGATCACGCCGGCCTCGGTATCGACGGGCGTTCCGCCACTTGGATCGATGACCTTGTACCGCATATCGCTGGTCGAGCTGCGTCGCACACGCAGGACGCGTCCGCCTGTGGCCAAGGTGACCTGGCCTTCTATGGCATAGGCGCCTGCGCTAAGCGTCGTCGGAATCTGCAGCGAGATCATGCCGCTGCCGCCCGGCAAGACCGCAGGCTCCAAGGTCGGCTCGGCACCGGGCGAGGTATCGGCGACGAGCCACCACTTGCTCTCTTTGACGCCGCAGAACTCATCCCCGAGCGTGACCTGGACGTTCACGCGCTCGCCCTGCTTGAGGGTGCTGCTGCCGTTCAGCGTCAAGCTCGCCACCTTCAGCGACGGAGCTGACGCTGTGGTGGTGTAGGCAACCGCGATGCTGGTGAAGCTGGCACCGGTCGCTTGCTGCGTCTGTCCGCCTTCGTACTCGACGAGATAGCCCATCGGATTGCGCCGAGCCACAGCCACCGGCTGCCCCGTCGCGCTGACCAGCACCGCCCGCTCTACGTAATAGGTATCGGCCGCGTCACACTTGCCAAAGGCTCGCTGGCCGCTGTAGATGCCGCCGCTGCCTTCGAGCGAGATACCAAACGAGGCGCCTTTGTTGCCGCGCAGCTCAGCATAGAGCGCCTTGGGTAGCTGGCTGTCTTTGCTCGCGGGATCCAGCTCAGAGACCTTCTTGCAGCTTGATTCCTGCATTTCCGGGGCGCCGCCCTTGCTGCAGCTTGCCGCGATGGGCAACAAACTGGCGACGGAGAGAGCCGCTGCATGGCACGCAAAGAATCGACGAAGTGACTGTGAATGTTGGGCGTTCATGGCGCGGCACCATAGCAAAAAGGTTCATGGCACAGGGGGCGTCTGTGCAGTGGACTTCACAACAGCGCCTTTACAAAGCGCAGCCGTGCGTGATATCGGATCGGTTCGCAAAAACCGTCAGCCTTTCGCGGGCTTGGCGTGACTTGGCAAAGGGCTCACAAGCGTTCCGGTGTGCCGGAACCCCCGCAGGCCGGTCCGATTCACGGAGACAGAAGAGAAATGGCTCGAGCAAAACGAGGCTTCAAAGCGCGTCGGCGCCGCAACCGCATCAAGGCCTGGGCGCGAGGCTACCGCGGAGGTCGGTCGACCCTGTGGAAAGCGATGCTTGAGACGGTGCGGCATGGCTGGATGCATGCCACCCGTCACCGCCGCGAGCGCAAGCGTGACTTCCGCCGTCTGTGGATCATTCGAATCAACGCCGCAGCGCGTGCGCTGGGCATCTCGTACTCGAAGATGATGCATGCCCTTTCGGCCGCCAACATCGACCTCGATCGCAAGGTCCTGGCCGATCTGGCGATCAGCGATCCGGCCGCGTTCCGCGCGGTCTTGACGCAAGCGGGCCTGAAGCCGGCGCAGGCCGCGGCCTAGCCTTCTGGCCCAGGTCCGGCGGGTCGCTTTGACTCGTCGGACCCGTCGATTCCGACAGGCGGGCAGGGCGGCCCGCGCTGTCTCGCCCTCGATGGTCCACCTGTATTGATTGGTCTAGCGCTTGTTCGCGGGGGTGTGCGTGCGAGCGCCGCAGCCGGTCCCCAGACCGATCGCACAGGATGAAAGGTCTTTCGGATGTCCCTCTCGTCCAACGCGCCCCTATCCTCTGCAGCCGACGCGGCGCCGCTTCATCCCATCTATGCCGAGCTTGTGACGCAGCTTGCCACCGATCTTTCCGCTGCGACCAGCGAGCCTGCCCTGCGGACCGTTCACGCGCGTTACCTGGGCAAAGACGGCGAGATTCGCAAGCGCTTGGCCGAGGCCCTGCGTGCCGCACCTGGCTCCGAAAAGCGCACTGTCGGGCAGGCCGGAAACGCCGCGCTTTCCCGCGGCGAGGAGCTCTTTGCTGCTCGATTAAATGCTCTGCACGATGCCGCTCGCGGTGCCGATCTGGCGCGCAGCGTCGATGTCACCCTGCCAGGACGGCGCACGCGCTTGGGCGGCTTGCATCTTCTGACGCAGGTGCGGCGCGAGCTTGAGAGCATCTTTGCCGAGATCGGCTTTGTCGTCGCCAGCGGCCCGCAAGTCGAGAGCGAGTTTTACAACTTTGAAGCGCTGGCCATGCCCGACGATCACCCGGCCCGCGACATGCAGGACACGTTCTATCTGCAGTCGCCGCCCTTGCCCGGCAGCACGGGGGGACGCTTGGTGCTGCGCACGCATACGTCGCCGGTTCAGATCCGTACCATGCTGGCGCAGCCACCTCCCGTGCGCATCATCGCGCCCGGCAAGGTGTATCGCAAAGACGACGATCCGACGCACTCGCCGATGTTCAACCAGATCGAAGGACTGGTCGTCGACGACGGCGTCAGCTTCGCCGATCTCAAGGGCACGCTGCTTTATTTCGCGCGCCGCTTCTTTGGTCCCAGCGTCGACATTCGTCTGCGGCCTTCGTTCTTTCCGTTCACCGAGCCAAGCGCTGAAGTCGATGTCACCTGCGTGTTCTGCCAGCAGAAAGGCTGCCGACTGTGCAAGGGCACCGGCTACATCGAGATCCTGGGCTGCGGCATGGTCGACCCTGCCGTCTTTGCCCACGTCGATGCCGAGCGCCAGCGACGAGGCTTGCCGCCGGCCTACGACCCAGAAAAAGTGTCGGGCTTTGCTTTTGGCATGGGCATCGATCGCATGGCCATGCTGCGGTACGGCGTAAACGATCTGCGCTTGCTGTTTGCCGGTGACGCGCGCTTCACCCAGATGTTCCGTTGATGCGGTCTTGCCCCAGCGAGCAAGACGGCGGATGCCGCGGCCTTCGCAGCGTATCGCGGCCCGCGGGCCCTGAACTGGAGCTGTCATGAAGATCTCTTGGAACTGGCTGCGCGAGCTTGTGCAGCTTCCCGCGGGCGTGCTGCCCGTCGATCCGGTGGTTGCCGCACGCGAAGTGGAAAAGCGCCTGATCCGCCGCGGTGTCGCCGTCGATGCCGTGGTTCCCGTCGGAGTTGGTCTTTCCGGGGCCATCGTTGCAGAAGTGCGTGGCAAGCGGCCGCATCCCAAAGCCGACAAGCTGACTTTGGTCGATGTCTTCGACGGTCAAACGGTGACCCAGGTGGTCTGCGGAGCGCCCAATGTCCCTTCGCCTGGTGAGCCGGGTACCTCGCCGCGTGTCGTGTGGGCCAAGCCTGGCGCGACGCTGCCTTCCGGTCTTTCGCTGAGCGTGCGTGAAGTGCGCGGCATTCCATCGCCCGGCATGTTGTGCGCTGAAGATGAGCTTGGCCTGTCTAGCGATCACGCTGGCATCTTGATCCTGGCTCCCGACGACGGTCTTGCCATTGGCAGCGACTTTGCAATGGGCGCGGGTCTGCCCGATGTGATCTTTGAACTGGACATCACGCCGAACCGACCCGACCTGTTGGGTCATGTTGGGGTTGCGCGTGAAGTGGTCGCTGCGTTTGCGCACGAAGGCGCCACGCTTGTCCTGCCGCAGCCCGACTTCAGCAGTCGCACTGCGTCGTCGAGCGCCGCGCAGGCCGCGCGCATCGTGATCGAAGACGCGCTCGCCTGTCCGCGCTATGTCGGCCATGTGCTGACGGGTCTGCGTGTCGCGCCCAGCCCGATCAAAGAGCGCTTGCTGCTGACGCGCCTGGGTGCGCGGCCCATCAATAATTTGGTCGACGCCACCAATCTGGCGATGTTCTTTGTCGGTCAGCCGCTGCATGCATTCGACCTGCGCGTGCTTCGTGGCTCGCAGATCGTCGTGCGGCGGGCCCGCGCTGGCGAATCGATGACGACGCTCGATGATGTGCAGCGACCGCTGTCGAGCGATGATCTGTTGATCGCCGATGCCGAGCGCGGCGTCGCCATCGCGGGCGTTATGGGCGGCAAAGACAGCGAAGTTCGCTCGACGACGACCGAGGTCCTTTTGGAAGCGGCGTACTTCGATCCGGTCTTTGTGCGGCGCACCGCGCGGCGCTGCAAGCTGCACACCGAGGCCTCGCACCGCTTTGAGCGCGGCGTCGATCCGAACGATGGCTTGCTGCTGGCCGCGCGCTACTGCTGCGACGTGATGCTGCGCTTGGCAGGGGGACAGATTTTGTCGGGCGCCATCGACGTATATTCGCGGCCGATCGAGAAAAAGACGCTGACTCTGCGCTATGCCCGCACCAATCAGATTCTGGGCAAGCAGCCGCCGGTTTCCATCAACGAACAGCAAGCAGCGCTGACCGCGCTGGGGCTTACGCTCCAAGCGACCGCGGTCGATCATGCAGTGCTGCAGATCCCGAGCAGCCGCCCCGATCTGACGCGCGAGATCGATCTAATCGAAGAGGTCGGACGCAGCGTGGGCTATGACGACATCGCGCCGCGCGTGCCGCAGCTTCATATGGCGGGCCCAACGCGCGCAGGTTGTGACGCGGCCAGCACGACGCTGCAAAAGAACGCCGAGCGCGCCCGCGATCTGTGCGTCGCCTTGGGCTTCGATGAAGTGCAGCTTTTTTCCATGACAAGCCCGGACAAGCTGCGTGCGGTCAGTCAGACTTCGGACGGCGACGCGCTGCCGGTGCCGCTGCCTTTGGAAAATCCCCTGCGCGAGGATCTTTCCGTTCTGCGCACGCTGCTTTTGCCTGGGCTTCTGGATGCGCTGCGCAAGAACCTTCACCACGGTCAAGCGGATCTGCGCTTGTGCGAAGTCGGGGAAGTTTTCTTGGTCCCTTCGGGCGAACGCGCCATCGACCCAGCGTGCATTCAGACCACGCGTATCGCAGGTGTCTTGTGCGGCAACCGATCGTATTTTCTGAAGCCGAACCCCACCGATGCCCTCGACTTCGCCGATGTCCGCGGCATCGTCGAGGAGCTTCTGGATGGGCTGGGCTATGTCGTGGTGCCACAGGCGACGCTATCCGCAGCCGATCCGGCACAGCCGCGCGAGGTGATCATTCAGCAGGCGCATGCCAGCACGCATCCCTGGCTGCATCCCGGCCTGGGTGCGGTGGTGCGTGCTGCGACGACCCATGCAACTGACGGCGCGATCCTCGGTTATTTCGGCGAAGTGCATCCAACGCTGCGCGAGCGCTTGGATCTGCCGGTTGCGGTCTTCGCGTTTGAGATCGATGTGCCCGGCTTGGCTCGTCCGGCGCGTAGCTATCGCGAGCCACCGCGCTTCCCTGGTACCTCGCGCGATCTGTCGTTCTTGATTGCCGCCGACATCAGCGCCGACCAGATCCGCGCCGCGCTGCTGTCTGCGCGCGAGCCGCTCTTGGTCGATGTGCGGATCCTCGAAGACTACAGAAATCCCAGCCACATCCCGACGGGACAAAAGGGACTTTTGCTCAGCCTGAGCTACCGCGCCAGCGATCGCACGCTGACCGATGAAGAGGCGCAGAAAGCGCACGATCGCGTGGTGGCCCAACTGCAAACATCATTCCCCGTCAAGCTGCGCTAGCTTACCCGCACTACCCAAGGAGGACGTTCCAATGACTCGCAAGACTCGCTCGATCGTTACGGCCCTGTTCCTCGCCCTGCCCCTTTCCCTGCTGTCGGCCTGTGGTGGCGTGTCCAGCTTGGACCTCTGCTACACGGCTTGCGACAACGGACGCAAGTGCTTGAGCAGCAATGATGCGACCTATACCAACTGCCGCAACGACTGCAACGCAAACAAGGGCGCGCTGGCTGATCAAGACGCGAAGCTGGCGCGCGAATGCAAGAATGCGTCGGAGATCATGAGCAAGAGGGCTGCTTGCTACAACAAGTCCTGCCTGGAAATACTCACCTGCTTGGCCAGCAGCGACACCAACGCCTGCGTGAAGCCGTAGGCCAAGCGCTCGCTGCGACGCCGCGTCCCCCCTCGTTTCAAATCCTGCCTGGCTAGACCCTAGACTGACAGCAGCGCGATGGCGCCTTCCATCGAAGGTGCGCTCTTTGCGACGTATTCAAGGATGGCGGCGCGAAAGCCCGCGCTGTGTTCGATGCTGCGCGACAGCGAATAGAACGCGCGAACGGCCAGCGCATCCTGATCAGCCTGCCCAGCGTCCGCGCCTTTTTGTGCAGCGGCAAGGGCGTGCGGATGACCCAAGATCACAAAGCGCAGCAGCGCGACGCGCAGAAGAAAGCTCTGCGTATGCAAGAACAGCGACGGAGAGTGCGTGTACCAGTCCTTCATCCAGAAGTGGCGCGCATAGTTGAAAAAGTAGTGATCGATGCGCGCACGAAACAGCGCATCGATGGGCTGCCGACGCAGGCGATAGGCGTGGTCCAAGCGCGCAGCTTCGTCGGGACTGGCTAGCTCGCGCGGTTCGTCGGATGTGCTTGGGACGGACCGCGGGTCGCCATAGCTCTGGGCCATTTCGACGACCAGCCGAGCAAACGCGCTGCCGCCTGGAACCTGCCGTTGCCTGTGCAGCACCGCGAGCAAAAGCGGCAACGGCAGCGGCGCCATCACAAGACCTTCATGCAGACGGCGATCCAGCTCAGCCAGGACTTCGGGATCGCTGAGCCGCTCGGCCTGCTGCAAGAACGCGTCTGGATCGATGGGGGCTTCCGGTGCGGACTGCAGGGCCGAACACTTGTGCGCAAGAAAGCACGTAAAGAACAGTCGACTCGGCAGCGAAAAACCCGATAGCGACAGCAAGCGGACCATAGTTCCGCGCACCACATCCAGGTGGCGGTACGGCGCCTGCGGATCGTCGCCACGCATCGCCTGTGGTCCTGGCGGAGCGCTGAACTGACGCTGCCCACGCCCTTGCAGCGCACGTGGAGCGGGCACCAGATCGGTTGCATCGCTGGGCAAGAGCGCTCGCCGCGCTACCTCGGGACACGACAGCGCCCCGGATAGCTCAAGACGCTGGCCCACTTGGTTTAGGTGCCGCGGATACATGGCGCAGGTATCGGGCAGCGTGTCTTCGCCTTTGGCTTGGTGCAGGCGGCACAGAAGCTGTGGACCAAGCAGCGAGCACCGTCCCTTGTCATTGAGCAGAAGCTGAGCAGCGACGCGCTCATTGCGATCTTTTTTCGGCACCATCCGCGCGACGTGGTCAAACGTCGGCAGCGCATTGGGATCGTCGCTCGGCGTAAGGGGCAGGGCCCGCCGCAGCTTCAGCAGGTGCGCGGGGTCGATGTAGATCTCCCAGCCGCTTTGGCAGCAGCTATCTTCGCAGTCGCTACCAATGCAGTGAAAGTCGAGCATGTAGCGCAGGGCAAGGATGCTGCGCGCATCGGCTTCGGCCATCGTCTGATACTAGCGCGCCAGCCATCGACTTTCTGGGTCTTCGTAGCCGCTTGGCCGATCCGCAGCGCGTGTCCGGGCGCCGATCCGGCCCGCCTGACGCGATATACTGACTGCGGACGTGCATGCCCATCCCAAGCGAAACAGCCACGGCGGATCGCTGTCCCAACTGCCACGCGTTCTTGCCACTGCCTGCCGCTGACAGCCGGCATCGACGTTGCGACTACTGTGGTGTCGCGGTCGCCATTGCTCCGGATCCGCCGCCGCCACGTGCTGTGCCGATGTCGTCTGCAGCAACATCACGTCCTTCTGCAGATTCGCGTGGGTCTGGGATGGGGCTTTGGATCTCACTTCTGGTGCCATTTCTGGTGGGCGGCAGCCTCTACTACTCGATGCACCAGAGCACACAGCGATCCGCATCATCGTCGCGCTTGCTGCCGAGCGGATCGCCCAGTGCGTCGTCGGTTCCTTTTTTGTCTGTGGCGGAAGACTCCGCGCCGAGCCCAGGAATCGAACGCAGCGCGCCGAGCGAGAAGCGACATCATGGCGGCAGCGATGCACCGAAGCGAAGCAAGATCCCCGTCGGAGATTCATCGCTGCGCAATGAGCTGTGTCATGTGAGCGGCCTGCAGATGTCAGCGGTCGTGGAAGCCAATCAGAAAAGCGCCGCTACCTGCTTTGATCGCGACCTGGCGAGCTATCCCAAGAACGTCGGCTTGAGCTCAGACTGGCAGGTTGAGCTCGATGGGCTCGGCCAGGTACACGCTGCGCAAGGTCGACTGCACCTTCTGGATTATCAGCGCAGTCCACAAGAGCGCGAGGCGCAGAAGATTTCGTTGCCCGGCTCCACAGCCTTGCGCTGTGCCGAGGCTGCCGTGCGCAAGTGGTCGTTTCCCAAGTACAGCCCCAAGGATGGAATGCGCATGCGCATGCGCTGCTCGTTCAATCTCACGATCAAGGATCTGTGATCCGCTGAGCCGCACAGGTTCTAGCGAGCGCACTTCGCGGTTGCTTTGTCTGTGCCAGCAAAGCAGGCCTGTCGGGCAGGGAACAATCTGCCAGCTCTACTGGCCGCGATCGAGCGGGCGGTGGCTTCCGCAGATTATCCAGCGATGTCCGACGACAGGACGTAACCGTCGGTGATACAATTCTATTCGGCGCTTCGTCGGCATATCGCTCACCAGCCACCCTAGACCGTCTATCGAGGGGATCAGGTGCGTCCTGAGCGATGTCGTCTTGAAAAAGCCAATCAGAGGAACGGTATGAACCTGCAGCCTGGCCGCAAAGATCGCCGCTTCATGCATCGCCTGCTGTTGCTCAGCGTTGCTCTGTGTGCTTGCGCGGCGGGCTCGGTGGGCGATGAATCGCCCCAGCCGCGGCGGCAGCAGGTCGAAAGTCCCGACGGTGATCTGACCCTGCGCAGCGCCGTGCGGCTGAATCGCTATGCGCGGCTGGTGGCCGATGCCAGTGTCGGGGCTTCGCAGCTTCGCGTCGACAGCGGTGAGCTAGCCGCCATGGGTCTTATGCGTGGCGATCTGATCCTGGTCATGCAGATGCAGGGGGCGCAGATCGACACGACGGCCAGCGGGCCCGCTGCAGAGGCACACGGCACAGTGACCCAGCTTGGCGGCGCCGGCCGCTTTGAGCTGGTTCCCGTCGAGGCCAGCAACCCGGCGAGCGGCCTTGTCACCGTTAGCACGCTGTGCGGTGGTCTGCGCGGCGCGTACAGTGTCGTGGGCAAGAGCCAGATCGTCCGCGTTCCGCAACATGGCGAGCTAGCCATCGAAGCCGGTGGCGTGGTGTCGGCGCAGCCTTGGGATGGCAACACAGGTGGCATTGTCGCAATCCGGGCTCGCCATCTGCGCGTTGCAAGTGGAGGCAGCCTGCTCGCGGATGGCGCAGGCTTTCGCGGCGGTGTGCCACGCGCACCCTCGGGCAACAAGGTCACAGGCAGCGATAGCGCGGCCTTCGCTGTGGCGAGCCTCGACGAGGGGGCAGAAAAAGGGGAAGGCATCGCCGGTCGCTTAAGCACGCTAGGCCGAGGCGCTTCCGCCAACGGTGGCGGCGGTGGCAATGCCTATGGCTCGGGGGGCGCGGGGGGCGCCAACGCTGGGACCGCCGCGACGTGGACCGGGCACGGAGTCATGCGTTTGGTCGGCGGTGGCGATGCGCTGGCATGGGCCCTAGATCCCATCGGCAGCGCTGGGCTTAGCAGCGCAAGCGGTGGGGGCCGCGGCGGTTATTCGCTTTCGCAGAACGATCAAAACGCCACGCTGCTGGGCCCTGGCGATGCGTTGTGGGGCGGAAATTCTCGACGGGAACGCGGGGGCCGTGGCGGCGTTCCGCTCGGCAACAACGCCGCAGTGCGGCTGTTCCTAGGCGGTGGCGGCGGTGCGGGAGATCGCATCCTTGCCGCACCCGTCGCTGGCAATGAAGGCGGTGGCGGCCGCGGTGGCGGCCTGGTCTATGTCTTGGCCGATGTGGTTGACGGAGATGGCCTGATTTCAGCGCGCGGAGAAGCCGGCGTTTCGACGCAGACAGGTGTCATTGGTGGGGCCGGTGGTGGCGGTGGCGGCGGCAGCATCGTGCTCAACACGCTCAGCTTGAGCGGCAGCTTGCAGATCTTTGCCGACGGGGGCGCAGGCGGCAGCCAGCAGCGCGCTGGCATGACGGCTTTCAACAACGCGCTCGGCCCCGGTGGCGGTGGCGGCGGCGGCTTCATCGCGGTGGCGCAGAGCCGTCCTCCCACGACGGTGCAGCGCGCTGCGGGTGGGGCTGCTGGCACGTCGGCAGCGGACATCATCACCGAGTTCACCCAAAACGGCGCCACTGCGGGCAGCGATGGCGAGACCTCGGCTGCGCTCAACCCGGCCGGTGCTGCCACCCCGATCTGCTCGCCAGTCGATCTGCGCATCGCCATCAGCGACGGCATCGACCACGCGGCCCCCGAAAGCGAGATCTCCTACTTGATCAGCGTCTACAACGATGGCCCCGATACCGCCGTCGCTGCGCCCGTCCGGGGCGCGCTGAGTCAGCGGGTCGATTTTGTCGACTGGTTCTGCTCGGTCGACCCCGGTCCCATGGGCAACGTCGGCTTGGTCGGCTGTAACCGCGCCTTGGGCATCAACGATCTCAACACGCTGGTGACGCTGACCCCTGGCGCGCAGGCCCGCATCGTCGTGCGCGCCATCTTGCCGAGCCGCCTCGAAGGCACGCTGTCGTACACCGCGAGTGTGGCAGCCGCTAGCACGCAGCAAGACCTGGACACCAGCAACAACACAGCCAGCGACAGCACCCAGGTTGGCCCGGAAGCCGATCTCTCCGTCGCCGCGATCGTGGCCCCCAGCCCCACTAAGAGCGGCCAGAGCCTGTCGTACATCCTGTCGGTCCAAAACCACGGGATAAACGACGCCAGCGACGTGAAGTTGAGCTTTCAGCTTCCCGAACAAGCCGTTCTGTCGTCGACATTTCCGCCGCGGGGGGACGGCTGGGACTGTCAGGTGCAGGCAGCCGCTCCGCAGGTTGTTTGCACGCGACCGCAGCTGGAATTTGGCGCGGCTCCTGAGGTCGTGGTCGCACTGCAGCCGCTATTTAACATGGCTTATGCCGTCGGTGTCGCCAGCGTGCAGTCCGCGGCGTTTGACCCGGATCTTGGCAACAACGCCGCGACCGCCGTAGCCGACATTGAGTACGACATCACGGGGTACCGTCGCAGCGTCTTTGCCGGCGGCGGCTTGGCCTGCAGTCTGTCTATGCGACAGGCGACGGTCTCAAGCAGCGCGCTGGCCTGGTGGGCCGTGCTTGTCGGCGGACTGCTAGCGGCGCGTCGGGCTCGTCGATCTCTGCTCGCACGGCGCTGCTTTTCATCCGCGTCCCCGGCTGCTTCACCCTCCGCGGCTCCGTCGTCGGGTCTGCATCCGGTCCATCGCTGTTCTCGTCATCTTTTGCCTTGAGAGGATGCCTTGTTCACTGCGTGCGCTCGCTCGCTTCGTTTCGTCGCTGGTTCGTTTGCATCGCGCTTGCCCACCTTGCTACGCCTGACTCGTCGCGGCGCAATGGCCGTAGTCTTGGGGCTTTGGTTTGTCTGCGTTCCCGATGTGGCGCGGGCGCAAAGCAACAACCGCGGCTTTCAAGTCAGCCGCTTCGAGCCTACCGCCGCTGGAGAGTGGTCACTGTTCGTCGACCATCCCTGGTATCGATCGACGCGCTCGTTCGCCGCGGGTCTGACGCTGAACTATGCCCACAACCCGCTGGTCTTTGGCTTCCGCGATCAGAACGCCCGCTTCTTGTTCGATCGTTCGCTGCTGGCGCATCAGTTGATTGCCCACGTCGATGTCGCTGCCGCGGTCTTCGATCGCTTCTTGCTGACGCTTTCGCTGCCCGTCACCTTGCTTGAGCGCGGCAACAGCACCGACGGAGAATATGGATTTACACGTGTAAGTGCTCTAGCCGTCGGGGATCCGCGCATCGGCGTGAAAGCGCGCTTGTATGGCCAGCCCTATCAGCAGCCGCTTGCCATCAGCGTGGGCAGCGATCTGTGGCTGCCGCTCGCGTCGGCAACCGGCGCTTTTCCTGCCCACGTCGGCGAGAGCGCGCTGCGCCTGCAGCTTAAGCTCATGCTCGGCGGCCTATGGCGCAGTCTGCTGTGGTCGGCGACGTTTTCGTATCTGTATCGACCGGATCAAGCGCTGGGCTCGCTGCCGTTTGGCTCGGGAAACAGCGTTGGTCCGTCGCTGCAGCTCGGCGGTGCGCTGGCCTATGCTCGACGTGACCTGGGGTTTTCCGTCGGCCCCGAAGCGCTGCTTAGCACGGTGATCAGCAACGGCTTTGCCTTCCAGCAAGACACCACCAGCCTTGAGCTGCTCGTCGGGATTCATTACAGCGTGGCGCGGCGCGTACAGCTTGGCCTGGGGGGAGGCATCGGCCTTTTGCGCGAGCCTGGCACGCCCGACGGTCGCGCCCTGCTTCGCCTGTCGTATGCACCACTGCCAGCCGAAAAAACCAAAGATCGCGACGGAGACGGCATCCCCGATCGCAGCGATGCCTGTCCTGATCTGGCGGGCGTGGCGCAGGCGGATGTGAAGCGGCATGGTTGCCCACCGCCTCCTGCTGACACCGACGGTGATGGCGTTATCGATCGCGACGATGCCTGTCCCCAGGCACCGCCGGGCAACAATCCCGATCCCAAGCGCCCCGGCTGTCCGCGCCCCGATCAAGACAGGGATGGTCTGTTCGACGACGAAGACCTGTGTCCAGCCGAGCCCGCCGGTCTGAACCCCGACGCTGCCAAGCTGGGCTGCCCGCTGCGCGACAGCGATGGCGATGGCACCTGGGATCCGCAGGATGCCTGTCCGCAGCAGGCCGCCGGTCCGCACCCCGACCCAGGCAAGCCCGGCTGCCCCGACAAAGACAGCGACGGAGACGGCGTCTACGACGCACAGGATGTCTGTCGCGAGCAGCGTACCGGCATGTTCCCCGACGCTGCCAAGCCTGGCTGTCCGCTTCAAGATCGCGATCGCGACCTGGTTCCCGACGCAAACGACGCCTGCCCGGACAAGCCCGGCGCGCCCTCGCCGGATCCCAAGAAGAACGGCTGCCCTGGCTTGGTCGAGGCCAAGGCCGATCTTTTGGTCATCCGCCAGCAGGTGTTTTATGCGCCCAAGAAGGACACCATCTTGAAGAAGAGCTTCAAGATCCTTGATGCCGTCGTCGCGGCGCTGCTCGCCACGCCGCAGATCAAGAAGCTAGCCGTGGAAGGTCACACCGACAACGTCGGCAAGCCCGAGCAGAATCGCGATCTGTCCGGTCGTCGCGCTCGCAGCGTCATGGCGTACCTGATCGCGCACGGCATCGCGGCCGATCGACTGGAAGCGCAGGGCTATGGCCCGGATCGTCCCATCGCCGACAA
>CAZKOY010000022.1:0-13651 GCA_964554495.1 uncultured Myxococcales bacterium | reverse complement strand
GAACTCGCCAGCCTGCGTCGCTCGTCCGTCGCTGCCTTGGCCCCACAGAGCCGGGCGGGTCGCGTCGCGGCGTTTTATGCGGCGCTGACTGCGTCGGCGGTTTTGTGGGGGGCGCTGCGCGGCCATCCCAACGTACTGCTGTTTGATGCCGAGCCGACGATTTCGGCCAGCCTGCACGCCAGCTATCGCGCAGCGCAGCTAGTGTCGAGCGCTGCCATCGGTGTTGCCGTCGGGCTGCTCTTGGTGGTGCTGACGCGCATCCTGCATGCTCGGTACGACTGGGCGCGGGTCCTGCACAGCGAATTCAATGACGTCCTCGGGCCGCTTAGCGATCGCGAGATCCTGCTTTTCGCCGCCGCATCCGCCATCGGCGAAGAGTTTCTGTTTCGCGGCGCGCTGCTTCTGCACTTAAAGGCGCTGGCGCCGGGTATCGCTGGCTTGGCCTTGGCCATCTTTGGCTCGGCCGCGATCTTCGCACTGCTGCACATCGGTCCGGGCGCTCGCTTTCTGCCGTGGACTTTGTCTTCCTTCGTGGTGGGTCTGCTATTGGCCGTGGTCTACGTGGCGCTGGGCGATCTCATTGCGCCGATCGCCATCCACTTCACGGTGAATGCACTCAACCTCAAGGACATCGTGCGGCGGCAGCTTCCGGCGTGATGCCTCGTCCTCGCTCGGAGCTTGCTTGGCAGGTGGCGCGCTCATCGCTGCGCGTGCAGCCAGATGACTATGACGCGCTGGTGCTGCAAGGGGGCGGCTGTCGCTGTTTTTTCACGCTGGGCTTTCTGGAAGCAGCGGGCTCTGCGCTGTCGGGTTTGCGCCAGATTGCCGCGGTCAGTGCGGCGACGGCCATGGCCTGTGCCCACTTGATCGACAGCCATCGCCACGCGCTGGGCATCTTTGCCCGCTTGGTGCGGCAGAACCGTCGCAACTTTCACGTCGAAAAGCTGCTGCGCGGCGAAAATCCCATGCCGCACTACGGCCTGTATCGGCAGGCCCTGCTAGAGGCATTCTCTGACGATGCGTTCGCTCGCCTGCGCGCTGCCCCGACCCGCCTGCGCGTGGTGGTCAGCCGCGTACCCAGTCGGTCTCTTGCGGTGGCCGTAGGCCTGGGCGCGTGGTTCGTGTTGCGCAAGCAGCCGCCGCCTTTGTTGCAAGTGAATGTCATTGAGGCGCACGAGCTAACGAGCGCTCATGAGCTGGCCGATGCCGTCTTGGCGTCTTCCGCGTTTCCGCCATTTACCCCAGTCCCTCGCCGCGCCGATCACCTGCTGATCGATGGCGGGGCGGTCGCGCCCGTGCCGCATCAGGCCCTAGATCGCGAGCAAGCGCAGCGGCCTCTGTTCATTCTCACTCGGCCCGAGCCGGTGTGGCCCATGCCCGCGGGCTCGCACTACATCGCGCCCGAGACCGAGCTTGACGTCGCCACCTGGGATTACAGCAGCGAATCCGCTCTGCGTCGCGTATACGAAGCGGGCCTGCGCCAGGGCGAACACTTCATCCGCGCGCCGCGTGTTTGGCTGTACCCGTAAGCAGCCAAAGATGCAAACGACTTGCGTTTAGCTGCGCGGAATGCGCGCTGGTCGTGGTGTCTTGGGCGGTGCCGCAACCGGCGCGGCTGGCTTTTCAACGACCCGTCGTTCTTTGTCGCCGCCTTGACAGGCAGGGCAGGTGCCAAACAGGTACAGCTTGGCATCGTCGATCAGATAACCACCCAGGCGAGTCGGGATCAGCGGAGTCGGCAGGACGCCCTCTTCCAGGCAGTCCAGCGCGCCGCAGACGCGGCACTGCAAGTGGGGATGATCGACGCGGCAGCCATCGCAGACGTGGACTTCAAAGCGACGGCTGCCATCGATGGTACTGACCTGCTGCGCCAGCTTGATCTCGGTCAAGGTGGTCAGCGTTCGGTACACCGTCACTTGGTCCAGACCCTCCCCGGCCAGTGAATCCAAAAGCTCTTGTGCTGAGGTCGGGCGGTGAGCATCAAGCAGCGCCTTGAGCACTAAGAGGCGCGGCGTAGTCACTTTCAATCCGCGCTCGCGCAGCAGCACTTCGGCTTGAATGGTGTGGTCGTGGCGATGGCTGCCCGAGGCTGTGGAGCGATCAGTCGATGGGTGGCGAATGCGATGGCGTGCCATGGGAATGTGCGGCTCGTCTCTTGGCTGCCGCGGTCGGTGGCTGGGCTTTTTTGTTCCCCGCACCAAGGACCGCGCCCGATGCTCGGCATCATGTCACAACTTCTCACCGGCAGTCTGAAAATCTCGGGCGTCCATTTCGGTTGTGCTATAAATGCAAAACATTTGCAACTGATGCATGGATGCCATCACAGCTCGCAACCCTTGGGGAGAAGACGCATGACAGACGCTACGACTCGTTCAATCGTTGGTTCTTCGCTTCGCTTGCTCTCGCGTGCCGGACTGCTCGCCTGCGCACTGCCGCTTGTTGCCTGCGGCAGCGGTGACATGACGCAGCAAGGCGGCTCGATTCGCTTCACGGCATCGGGTGAAGTGCTGGCTCTTGGTGGCTATCCATTTCCACCGATGGATGCCGACTCGCCAGCTTTCGTCGACGGCTGGGAGGTTCGCTTTGACGCGCTTTTGGTTACGCTCGACAAGATCACGCTGTCCGAGAACCCCGACAAGTCACCCACCGATCAGTCTTTGACCGATGCCAAGGTGGCTGAAGTCAGCGGGCCCTGGGCGGTCGATCTGCACAAGGGCGGGCCGCTCTTAGGCAAAGGGGGCGGCGACGAGCAGGCGTTTCCTTTTTCGCTGATCAGCGGGCAGACGCTGCGCGACAACAAGCCCTTTGATGCGACGCAGCGCTATGCCTTGGGCTTTGACATGGTCCCAGCATCCACCAGCGCCACCAAGCTGAACTTCGATGCGCAGAACGAAGCCGACTATCGCGAGATGGTCCAAAAAGGCTGGACCATGCTGTACGTCGGAACGGCGACGTGGCGCGGCGGCACCTGCACCTCGACCAACCCTGCGTACGACTGGAGCAAGCTGCCCACGCGCGTCAAGTTCCGCTTTGGCTTTACGTCTCCGACGACGTACAAGAACTGCCAGAACCCCGACAACGCGCCGGCTCAGCCGTTTGCCAACGAAGAGTATCAGCGCGGCGTGCAGATCAAGTCGAACGCCACGACGATCGCGCAGGCCACGATGCACACCGACCACGTGTTTTGGGAGTCCATCGAGCATGACTCACCTGCGCACTTTGATCCCTTCGCGGCCTACGCCAAGAAGAACGCCAGCGGTGAGTTCGTGGTGACGCTGGATGATCTGAAGGGCGTCAACTTCACGGCGTTTACCGACGCAAGTGGCAGTCCCTTGCCGTGGCGCTCGTGCCTGCCGACGTATACGCCACCGAACACGTCGATGAGCATGGGCTTTGACACCCAGGGCGTTCCCTACAGTCCATCGGGAAACCCAAGCATGGCGCTGCGCGACTTCGCGGACTACGTCACGTACAACCAAAGCACAGAAGGACACTTGAACGCCGACGGTCTGTGCTTTGTTGAACGCAGCTATCCTTCGCCAAAGTAGAGCAAAGGTATCGCTCGCAGCGGTGGACACTTCCACTGTATGCTGCACGCGATGCAAACGAGTTGCATTACCAGACAAGGCGCGGCGGCACGGCCCATCGGGTGGACGCTGGCCTTGCTGCTGGCGCTGGGAGGGCATTCCACTGTGGCCCGCGCAGCGGACAAGCCAGCTCCTGTGCTTTCGCCTCCACAGCCGGTTGAGCACGTGCCGGCCATGTATCCCGAAGCGGCGCGTGCAGGTCGCAAGGACGCGCGGGTGGTCGTCTTGGCCACCGTCGCTGCAAACGGCGAAGTGACCGCGGTCGAGGTCAGTGAGTCAGCGGGCGAGCCGTTTGATAGCGCGGCGCTCGCAGCCGCACGCAAGTGGCGCTTTTCACCTGCGCGAAGCGATGGCAAGCCCATCGAAAGTCAGGTGCAGATTCCGTTTCTTTTTCACGCACCCGCTGAGCTCGCTGAAGCGCTGCCTTCACCTTCGTCTTCACCTGCACCGGTTCCGCCAGCACCGCCTCCCGTTGTTCCGGCGAATGAGGCGCCGGTTGAGCGCGCTGCGATCCCAGAAGATCGAGCGACCCGCGCTCGTCCAGACGCAGCCAGCACGCCCAGCCGGGACAATGCAGCTGCTGAGCCGACGCGTGCAGCTGCTGAGAGTGTGGCCAGCAAGACATCGTTTGCGAGCACGATCACCAGCAAGCGTTTGCCGCCCGCATCGCGTGGAGCCGCCGACTTTCACGTCGAGATCGGGGCGCTGTCGGCGGTGCCGCGCAAGAATGCCAGCGAAGCCCTCAAGCTTGTGCCGGGCATCCTGCTGACCAATGACGGCAGCGAGGCGCACGCTGACCAAGTTTTTCTGCGCGGCTTCGATGCTCGTGAAGGACAAGACATCGAGTTTTCCGTTGGCGGCGTCCCGATCAACGAGAGCGGCAACCTGCACGGCAACGGCTATTCCGACACGCACTTCATCGTGCCTGAGCTGATCGCGGCGCTGCGCGTTATCGAAGGACCTTTCGATCCGCGCCAGGGCAACTATGCCGTCGCGGGCAGCGCGGACTATGAGCTGGGACTGTCGC
Source organism: uncultured Myxococcales bacterium (assembly GCA_964554495.1). Classification (GTDB taxonomy): domain Bacteria; phylum Myxococcota_A; class Polyangia; order Palsa-1104; family JAEUJZ01; genus JAEUJZ01. Next base: position 9,037 of record CAZKOY010000022.1, on the reverse strand, counting down.
AGCGCGGCATCCTCGGCAAGTTTTCGGCCGGCAACTTCGGCACGCTCCGCGCGCTTTTGCTATGGGGGCCCAAGGGAGCGCGCGAAGGCACCTTCGCTGCCGTCGAGCTCTACGAGACCGCAGGCTTTGGCCAGAACCGCGACGGGCGGCGCGCCACCGTGATGGCGCAGTACGAAGGCCGAAGCGCGGCTCACTTGTACCGCATCACGGCGCAGGCATATATCGCCAGCTTTCACAGCGCAGGCGTGCTGCGCGAAGACGACTATCGCAGCGGTCGGCTTGGCTTCTTCGATACCTATGACACCAGGCAAGGGGCGGACACCGGGCGCTATTCGCTAAGTGGGCTTTTGGAATCGCGCGTCGGCTCGCTGCTCGTGCGCAATCAGGTCTATGCCATCGCGCGTCCGATGCGCCTGCGGGAAAACTTCACGGGCTTTCTGCTCGACACGCAAGAACCGACGCAGAGCCTGCACGGTCAACGCGGTGACTTGATCGATCTGCAGTCGATGGCTGGGACCTTTGGCGCCCGCGGCTCTGCGCACCTAAGCGGGGATATCTTTCATCAGACACAAGAGATCGAAGTCGGCTACTTCGCTCGCGGCGATCTGGTGACCAACTCGCAGCACCGCGTCGAAGCGGCCACAGGAAACCCCTATGCCGTCGAGACGGACCTAGAGTCGCGGCTCGGCGACATCGGTCTGTATGTCGACTTCAACCTGCGACCGTATCGCTACATCGCGCTGCGCGGTGGTGTGCGCGCGGACTTGTTTACGTATGACGTGCTCGACAAGTGCGCCGTGCAGTCGGTGGCGCATCCATCGCGAGAAAATCCACCCGGCGATGCGTCGTGCTTGAGCCAGCAAGACTTCGGCAAGTATCGCGAGCCGATCCAGCGCTCGACCACGACGGGCAGCGCCGTGATGCCGCGAGCCTCGCTGATCCTTGGGCCGCTGTGGGGAATCTCAGCAGCGGTGAGCTATGGCCAAGGCGTGCGCTCGATCGATCCCTATTACATCACGCAGGATGCCAAGACCCCGTTTGCCAGCGCGCAGTCCATCGATGCCGGGCTTTCGTTTGCGCGTCGGCTGGGGCCGATTGATCTCAGCCTGCGCTCGGCGTTTTTTCAGACGCGGGTCGATCGCGATCTGATCTTTTCGCAGACCGCGGGGCGGAACCTGCTTTCAAACGGCACCACGCGCATCGGCAGCGCCAGCGCTGTGCGCGTCATCGGCGGCTTCTTCGATCTGGCTGCCAACCTGACCTATGTCCGCGCGACCTTCGATGACACGGGGCTTTTGATTCCATATGTCCCAGACTGGGTGTTTCGCTTCGATGGCTCGCTGTTCGGAGAGCTTCCCTGGGACAAGCTGCGCATCCGCGGCAAGGCCTTCCGTGGCACGCTGGCCGCCGGCTTTACATATGTCTCGCCAAGGCCGCTGCCACAGGGCGAGCGCAGCAACCCCATTGCGGTCACCGACCTAAACGCCACGCTCGGCATCTGGCTGTTCGATCTGGGCATCGTGGCCACAAACCTGTTCGATGTGCAGTACCGCTTGGGCGAATACAACTACGCATCGGACTTTGGCAGCCAGCCCTTCCCGACGCTGGTGCCGATGCGACACTTCAGCGCCGGAGCGCCGCGACAGGTCTTGTTTTCTCTTTCCGTTCAGATCGGAGGCGGACGATGAAGCGCACCGCAGCGTGGCTGGCACCTGGCACTGTGTTGGCGGTTTCGCTGGGCTGCTGGACAGGCTGCGGCGACACGACCGGCGGAGCGCGGGTGGCGTTTGATGTGGCGGCGGCAGGTCCTAGCGATGCGACGGGCGGAGCGCTGTCGTTCATGTCGCCGCAGGGCTATAGCGTGACGCTGGATCGGGCGCGGCTATACATCGGTGCGCTGTACTTGAACCAGACCGTGCCGACATCTGGCGCGCAAGAGACGGGCTGCATTCGGCCGGGCATCTATGTCGCGCAAGTGACGAGCTCGCTGTGGGTTGACGCACTGTCGCCGCAGCGGCAGCCGTTTCCGACGCGCGGCGAAGGCATCGCCAGCGAAGCCAAGGCTGGCGAGCTATGGCTGACATCCGGGGACATTCAGCGCATTGATGACAACACGGTGATCGTCGATGCCGCCGGCACCGCGCAGAAAGGCGGTCAGAGCTATCCCTGGGAAGCGCGGCTGAGCATCGGCCGCAATCGCCTGATCCCGTCGATGGATCCGGCGTATCCGGGGACCAACCCGATCTGCAAGCAGCGCATCGTGTCGCTGATTCCGACCGATCTGATCCCACAGGAAGGCGGCACGCTGCTTCTGCGCATCGATCCGCGGCGCTGGTTTGATACCGTCGATTTTTCGCAGGTGCCCAAGGTGCAAGACAGTCCGGTGCTGTATCGCTTCTCGAACCGCAACGACAACCCCGCTGACTTGAGCTTGTTCAACAACGGCATTCGTTCGCGCAGCGGCCCGTATTCGTTTTCGTGGCAAGGCACGTAACACGCGGGACCTTTGGGTTGGCGTGGCCATCGCTCGCCTCACTGCACAAAGCGAGCGTCAAATGGATGTTGATCCGTGCAACCTCTGAATAGAATACTTGCACGCCATGGAACCCACGGATCTCGGGCTGCTGGTTTCTCTCGATGCCCTCCTGCAGGAAGGAAGCGTGACCGGCGCGGCCCGCCGAGTGGGCCTGTCGACCCCGGCGATGAGCCACGCACTCGCCAGGATCCGCAGTCGCCTGGCTGATCCGATCCTGGTGCGGTCTGGGCGCGGCATGCTCCTGACGCCGCGGGCTCTTTCGCTGAAGCCGCAGGTACACAGCATCGTTAGCGAAGCCCGCCGAGCGCTTGAACCCGAGCGCGCCTTTGTCGCCAGCGAGCTTTCGCGCACGTTTGTGGTTCACGCCACCGACTACGTCCTCACGATCCTTGGAACGGCGCTGGATCGCATCCTGCGGCACGAGGCGCCACAGGTCTGCTTGCGGTTCATTCCCAACACGCCAAACGATCCAGCCTCGCTGCGTGATCAGGGGTCGGATCTGGCGGTCGGCATCTACGGCGACCTGCCGCAAGAGATGCGAAGTCGTTCGCTGCTTACGGATCGCTTGGTCGCCGTCGTGCGCAAAGGACATCCTGGCGTTGGGAAGCGATTTTCCATCGAGCAGTTTGTCAACTTGGCGCATATCCAGGTGGCGCCCCGTGGCAAGCCCGGTGGCTATGTCGATGATGTGCTGCGCGAGCGGGGGTTCACGCGCAAAGTGGCTCGGGCCGTGCCGTACTTTCTGACGGCACTGCAGCTTGCCGCGGAAACAGACTACGTGCTTACGATTTCCGAGCGGATTGCGAAGCGGTACGCAAGCTCTTTGGGCCTGCAGGTGTTCGAAGTGCCGCTCAAGCTTCGACCGTACGCGCTCAGCTTGGTTTGGCATCCGCGAGTCGACGGCGATGCAGGGCATCGCTTCTTTCGCGATGTGTTCTTGCGCGCATCGCGGGAAGTGGCGAGCGAGCGCCATGACGAGCCCCGAACGCGCTTGGACTCGACGGATCCGACATCTGGCCAGGGTAGGAAGCGCCGTCGGCGCGCAAAATAGTTTCAGCGTATGAAAGCATGCAGCTCATTCATTGCATGGCATGCATCATACGAACAAAGACTGCCGAGGCGTCTTATGCGCGGAGCGCTGCTCTTAGTTGCGCAGGCCGCGGCCTGACACCAGATAGGTCGCGAAGCTGCCGAGCCAGTGACCCCCTTCATAGGACTGACTGGACAGCGCGGCGAGGCCGGCATCGCGATGCGCGATGGCTAGGCGCAGAAGCTCAAGCTTAAGTGGGTGGGTGACCGTGGCAGGAAACGGCAGCGTGCTGGGCCAAGTCGAAGCGATGCTGGTGGTCTGCGTGCCTTGCGGGCTGTCGGGCAAGGCCGACGCGATGCCGAACAGCATCCATGCGCGGCTGAGATTCAGGCCGTCCAAATGCACAAGCTTTCCGTCGGTGCGGTCGCTGACTTCGGCGGGCCGCAGCGCGTGCAGGCTAGACAGCGGCAGAAACGTCGAGAGCCAGCGCGAAAACTCGGCGGTGGCCAGGACTCGGCGCATCAGATCAGCTTCGGCCAGACACGGCGACAGGAAGTCTTCTCCCGAGGGCTCGTACGCGAGCGGACAGGCGAGGTCTTTGGCAAAAAACACGCGCACTCGTTCATCGATCAGCGCGGCGAGCTTGGGCGGAATGGCATCGCTGCTGGGATTGGCCGTTGCCACTTTTGGGGGCTGAAGCGGGATGCGAACGGCCAAGCTGGATGGACGCTGCGTGCGGGCCCAGTCCAGTGCCAAGCCCAGCGCAAAGGCGGTCTGGCTGTGCTCGCCCGAGCGGACTGGGTGCGTCAGCTTAGGCAGCCAAGCCGCCAAGCGCTCGACGGCAGCAAGCTCTAGCGGACGCAGTGCCTGCGACCAGGCCTGGGCGTCCTTGTCGCCGCTTTGTGCAAGCTCAGTCAGCTCGGCACCTAGCTGCAAGAGCCACGCAAGGCCGTACGGCCGTTCGAAGCTGGCGCGGCCGGCACCGCGCAGGTACGCGACCTCTTTGGCGATGGGTTCGGCGCGTAGATGACGGCCCAGGATCTCGCGAGCCGCCTTGGTCCAGCCGGGCTGTGTCGGGCCCTGATTCGCGGCTTGTCGCAGCAAGCGCACCAGCAGCCAGTGTCCATGCACGGCCGAGTGCCAATCGAAGCAGCCATAGAAGCTGGGAGTCAGCGTGCGCGGCGAGGCCACATCGGCATCGCTGCTCAGCACGTGCGCGATCTTGTTGGGGTACTCGCGATCGACGCAGGACAGCGCTAGATCGGCAAAGCGATCGCTCTGCGCCGCCGCCATGCTCATGGCCACGGGTGGTGCCGAAAGCTCCGTCGGAGGTGCCGCGCTGGCCTTGTGAACAACCAGCAAGAAAAACAGACCCCGCCACGCGCTGCGCATCATGGCCTTAGGTGCCCGGCTTGCTTGTCGACTCGCTCGCGCTGGGCGAGGCCGAGGCCGCTGGTGGTGACGTCGTGGTCGGCATGCGGGGCAAAAGGCGCGGCGGCGTTGTGCTTGTCGAGGCGGCGGTCTCGGACGGACGAGGTGCCAAGCGCAAGGTCGGGCGGATGACCAGGCCGCGATCACTCAGCGCGCCGGAGGTATGCGTCTTGGCCAGCTCGATAAAGCGCTGCTGCGAACGCAGCGTGGGCTCGCCAGGCGCGGGCGCGATTCGTTCGTAAAGTCCGTTCGATCGCAGAAGGCGCGTGCGGCTGTTGTCGGCTAGCTGAATGGCCAGGATCTCTTCCAGAATGCGGCTGCGCAGCGCGGGATCCTCGACGGGAAACATGATCTCGACGCGGCGCTGGAAGTTGCGGTTCATCCAGTCTGCCGAGGACACATACAGATCGCGGCGGCCATCGGCTTCGAAATAAAAGATGCGGCTGTGTTCCAAGAAACGGTCGACGATGCTGACCACGCGAATATTGTCCGATACGCCCGGAATACCGGGGCGCAGACAGCAGATGCCGCGCACGATCAGATCGATCTGCACACCGGCCTGCGATGCGCGATACAGCGCGCGGATGACATCGCGCTCAGAGAGCGAGTTCATCTTGCCAATGATGCGAGCGACCCGTCCGGCGCGAGCATTCTGCGTCTCGGCTTCGATCAGATCCAAGACCCGCTCGCGCAGGCCAAGCGGCGCCACCACCAAGCGATTCCAGCGCGGTGGCTGCGAATAGCCAGTTAGCAGGTTAAACAGCGCGCTGGCATCGATGCCGAATTCTTCGCGGCATGTGAAAAACGACAGGTCGGTATACACGCGAGCGGTCTGCGTGCTGTAGTTTCCCGTCGACAAATGGACATATCGGCGGATGCCACCGGTCTCGCGTCGGACAACCAGCGCGACCTTGCAGTGGGTCTTCAGGCCAATCAGTCCATACACGACGTGGACACCGGCTTCTTCAAGCTGGCGTGCCCACAGGATGTTGGTCTCTTCATCGAAGCGCGCTTTGAGCTCAACCAGCGCGGTGACCTGCTTGCCTAGCTCGGCTGCGCGCATCAAGGCGGGCACGATCGGCGAGTTTCCCGACGTGCGATACAGCGTCATCTTGATGGCCAACACCTGCGGGTCTTCGGCCGCTTCTTCGATGAAGTCGACGACGCTGTCGAACGACTCGAACGGCTGATGCAAAAGAATGTCGCCTTGTTGGATCGCTTCGACGACGGTGTTGGCTTCGGCCAGGCGCGGCTGCAGCTTGGGCAGAAATGGCTCATCGTAGAGCTCGCGCGAGTCCATGGTCTGTCCACGCGAGTACGCTTCGGTCAGATCCGAAAGGTTGAGCGGCCCCGTGATCGGGTAGACATCCTGGGGGTCAAGCTTGAGGGCCTTCGACAAGAAGCGACGCACCGTCGGATCCATGTCGCTGTGGCATTCCAAACGAACAGCGGCGGCGCGGTCGCGGCGGCGGATCTCGCGCTGGATGCTCTGCAATAGATCGATCGACTCTTCTTCATCGATCGAGATATCGAAGTTGCGCGTCACGCGAAATGGCCAACAGCCAATGACGCGTGTGCCGGGGAACAGATCTCCGACGTGCTGCGCGATGACGTCTTCCAAAAAGACATACGCGCGTCGTGCTCGCGCCACGGGCACATCGACCAAGCGACCGAGCACGCTGGGCACTTGCATGACGGCGAAGCTGGCCTCTTGCCCAAGGGGGCTGGGGCCGCTGCGCGCAAGCAGGATCGCCAGATTGAGCGTCTTGTTGCGCACATGCGGAAACGGATGCCCTGGGTCGACGGCGAGCGGCGTCAGCGCGGGAAATACCTGAGCGTTGAAGTGGGCATAGATGTACCGCTGCTGCTCGGCATCTAGCTCGTTGACGCTCAAGAACGAAATGCCGGCCTGCGACAAGCGCGGCTGCAGCTCTTTGTGCCACAGGCGGTATTGCTCGGCGACCATACGCTGTGCGCGCAGCGATACGCGAGCCAGCGCCTCGGCTGGCAGCAGGCCATCAGGTCCTGTCTCGACCATGCCTGAGCTGAGCTGCTGCTTCAGGCCGGCGACGCGCACCATGAAGAACTCGTCGAGGTTGCTGGCCGTTATGCACAAAAACTTGAGCCGTTCCAGAAGCGGCACAGACGGATCGCTGGCCTCATCGACCACGCGCTGGTTGAACTCAAGCCACGACAGCTCGCGGTTGATGTACAGCGCCGGATCGTCCAGAGGTTGCTGCGAGATCGGCGAATCGGCCGCGGCGGACGCAAGGCCTGAAGCAGGCGCAGACGTGGGCGTGGCGGCAGAGGCCGAAGAAGCGGAAGCAGAGGAGGGTGAGGGCGTCATGTTCGTCGCCAAAGGCAGTGCGTTGCGAAGGAAACTTCAGCCTATCACGTTCCGCTTGCAGCCGACTTAGGCCATCGATGCCTGGGGATAGCCGCGTGGCTGCAGGCCGGCTTTGCGGTACATCGCGTCAATGACGCGCATGTTGGCGACGGAATCCTGCGGGCCCGTGAGGATGGGGCGACCCTCTTTTACGGCGGCAGCGAAGGCCTGCAGCTGATGCAGATACGTGGCGGTCTTGGGGAATGTTTCCCGCGTGATGAGTCCGTCGACATAGATGAGCAAGCGATGCCAAAGCTGCGGAGCAACCGGATTTTTTGCGACCAGCGTGCCGCGCTCGCAGGTGATGCGCGCTTCGATGCGCAGCAAGGTGCGCGACCACAGCGATGCCGTCATGTGGCCGGTGGCGCCGCTGGGCAGACGCACCTCGGCTTCAATTCGGCGATCGACCCCCGGTGACTTCAGCCAGGCCTGCGCCTGCGTGACCTCGGGCTCTTCACCCGAAAGATGGCGCAGCATACTGACGGTGTAGCTGCCAACATCCATGCCCGCCCCACCGGCTAGCGGCAGCTGATAGCGGATGTCGTTGGGCATGGGCAGCGGAATGCACATAAACGTCTCGATGCGTCGCAGCGGGCCCAGCTTGCGGCTGCGTACGATCTCGATCATGCGCTGCGCCATGGGGTGATAGCGCCAATGAAAGGCTTCCATCACGACACGCCCGCATCGCTCTGCAGCGGCGGCGACCTCGACGGCCTCGTCGGCATTCGCGGTCAGAGGCTTTTCGCATAGCACGTGCTTACCTGCCTGCAGCGCGGCGATCGTATAGCGCGCGTGCAGCGAGTTCGGCAGCGGGTTATAGACCGCATCGATCTCGGGATCGGCAAGCAGCGCCTCGTAGCCGGCATAGGCCTTTTCGATGCCGTGCTTCTTGGCGAACGCGCTTGCGCGCTGACCGTCGCGGGCCGCCACTGCGACGATGCGAACCTGCGGTACGTTTCGCGCCGGACTGATTAAGGCAAATGGCGCGATGCGGGCCGCGCCGAGGATTCCAATTCGAACCGGAGAGGTCGTCATGACAGGCCTCAGCCTATCGCGTTGTGTCGCACCTGGGCGGTCTTTGCTGCGCGGCGGCAGGACCTGGGCCTGGGCGCCCATGGGCGCTGGGGTTGGCTCGCGGTGCGCACAGTGGGGTCTCGACGGGATCCGTCGGGCCGCACAGGATGGCTCGCGTCGTGAGCCGCTTGGCACATGGCCTGCAATGCATGGGCACCAAGAGAGGTGATTCCATGTTGCAGCCCGGCCAAGTCGTAAACGGCACGTATCGCGTCGAGCAGCTCTTGGGGTCTGGCGGCATGGCGGATGTCTATCTGGTGCGCCATATGCGCCTGCCGCGAGCCTTCGCGTTGAAGCTGATGCATCGACAGGTGGCGTCCCAGCCCGGCGTGCGTGAGCGCTTCCGACAAGAGGCTGAGATCCTGGCCAAGGTCCGCCACTGCCACATCGTCGACATCGTCGATTGGGACAGCACGGAAAACGGTCAGCCGTTTCTGGTCATGGAGTACATCGAGGGCGAGACGCTTTCGAGCTTCTTGCGCCGCACCGGGCCTCTTAGTCTGTCGGTGGCGCTGCATATCTGCGCCCAGATCGGCGAAGGACTTAGCGCTGCGCACGCGGCCGGCGTCATCCACCGCGA